>NZ_JACDWV010000001.1:0-360 GCF_016464105.1 Pseudoalteromonas sp. bablab_jr010
AGATGTGTATAAGAGACAGATATAGCGCTCAAGCTCCTCATCACTAATAAGGTTATCAATTAAATCATCCAGCTTGCTTGATTTTACAGAGCCTTTATCATCGCTACTCATAGTCATTGCTCTCTACATTCCTTGTTTTTAACCATTCCATTTTAAATATCTCAGACCCTAAACACCCACTGCTACTTGTCTTAATAGACTTCGCTACCACACGGCTTCTCTATTTACTTGGCAATCTACTGGATCTAAATAAGGTTTTAGCTCCTCAGGGAATCCGTGTTTTTCTGTTATATCTTTATCAATTTTGAAGTAATGCTCTATCGATTGATATAAGTGAGTACCTGTCTCTTATACACATCT
>NZ_JACDWV010000075.1:0-39528 GCF_016464105.1 Pseudoalteromonas sp. bablab_jr010
CGATAAAAAGTATGCTATGTTTGTTCATGCTAGCCTCTGCTGTTTAGTTATTTGACAAACTAATTATGGCTCTGGCTTTGTCATTAAGCTAACCCACGAAAAGCGGAGGCTAGCACCGTGTGGGAGTCATTATGTCTATGAATAAAGGAAATAGTGTGGAAAAATGTTACATGTGCGATGCAGAGGGAAACACTAAGGAGCATGTACCTCCTAAATGTATATTTCCTGAGGCAAAAGATGTTCCAAGTGGGGATCATTATAAAAAGAACCTTATAACTGTTCGCTCTTGTGAGAAACATAATACGGCAAAGTCAAAAGATGACGTATATCTATTGTTCTTTTTAGCAGCTAATGTTGTGTCAAACGATCTTGCCCAGACGCAGTTTGGCACGAAAATTATGAGAGCAGTAAATAGAACACCTCATGTATTTGCTGAGTTCGCTAAGAAAAATACACCAGTAACTCTTAAAGGTGAAAATGGTGAATTGATTCATACTGCTGCCATTGAAATTGATCGTGCTCGATTTGATGCGGCAATTGAACACATTTCTCATGCATTACATTATCACAAGTATGGAGAGACATTTATTGGCGATATTCAGGTTATTACCAGTGGGTTGGTGGACCTATCAAGTATCGATAGTGTGGAGGTAAACGATAGAATTCAAAACTTTGGTCAAATGGTTGATGAGCTGTTAGCTGATGTAGAACCTGAAGGTGATAACCCTGAAGTATTCACTTATAAGGTGTTAAAAACAGATGAACCTCATCAAGTCATTATCCAGATGAATTTTTATGCTGGCTTTAAGATCGTTTCGATCATGAAGTACTCTTAACCAATATTCATAACAAGCAATTTTAGAGGGATTCACAACGCTTGGCGCTCTCACTTCAAGTCAGTTAAGTGTTTATGGCACAATGCTTTAGGTTTGGGTGGAGGCGTTGTTCACCCTTTAATTGGGCGTTACCGAATAAATACTCTAACGTGCTTTTGTCCAATTATGAGTTAGGATACCAGAAGTCCGACTGGACGATTTAATCTTGACTAACCAGTGAATGTGTAAGATTGAGCATGATTTACTACAACTAAATTTGTTCAATTTAGATGCTATTTCTTACATCCGGAACATTTCATAAAGGAAGCTAGTTCTCTTGTTTGAGTTACTAGGTGACTGAGTGATTGATTTAAAATCTTCAGATGAACCGACAATATGTATTTCTTTTTCAGCCCGAGTTATAGCAGTGTAAAGCCAAGCTCTGTCAACAATTCGACCTTTTTGAAGCGCTATGATTACTCTAGGAAATTGTGAGCCTTGGGCTTTATGTAGTGTTATTGCATATCCTAACTCCATTCCATCAAGCACTTGCTGAGTGATTTCAACTTTGTCACCAGTATCTAGTGTCACTTCACCAAATGAGCCTTCGGTGGAAGTAACCGAAGTGAGTTCCCCAAGCGAACCATTGTTGATTCCTTTATCGTATAAGTTCTGAGTGAACAATATTTGATCGTTAATTCTAAGTTTTACATGAAACTCATCGCCGTGGAGATTGAACTTTAATTGCTCTCCATGCTCATTAACAGCATCCTGAATTTGATTGTTAATGTCTTGAACTAGTTTTTTAGTCGGTGCCATAACACGGCTATTGTATGGTGACTCTTCATATAACTCGCAACATACATTTGCAATACGGTGCTTAGGAGTTTCATGAAAGTATACCGCCCCAGAACTTAAATTTTCAGGGACTAAGCCTTGGTTTATTTGCTTGGAATATTCCGGTATACCAGTTGAGCCTTCTTGACGTTTTACGATATCCAGCATAGTGTTTGCAATGGTATTTGATAGAACTATGTCTGCAAGAACTTTACCGCACCCTATTGGTGGTAGTTGGTCAGGGTCACCTGTGAATATAATGTGTACCTCTGGATGAAGATGGTTTACCAAGCGATACATTGTGGGCAAATCAATCATACTGGCTTCATCAATAACCAACAGGTGCTTTGGTTGTTCATTACTTGGTTCAATTGGTGCATCACGAAGTAACTTGGCGATGGTTGAAGTAATAAAACCTATCGATTCATGCAACCTCATTGCCGCTCTGCCACTGAGTGCAACTGCGTGAATTTCATATCCTAGATGATGATATGCTCTAAGTGCCGTTCTGAGAACAGTTGTCTTTCCCGTTCCAGCCCCACCGGTTATACAGCTTACCGCATTATCTAAACATGTTATTACTGCTTCGGTTTGTTTTTGGGTAAGCTCATAAGGCAATTGTTCAACAGCATGGCAATATGCAGAATTTGCATTTTCGTTATATAAGTTATTTTGCCTAGCAAGCTTATTCAGTCGTTTTGCAACGACATTCTCCATCAGTAGTTGTGCCGTTGGATGATATGTACCTAATTGATGATTAAGAACGAATTGAGCTTTATGATGTCCTGCTTTGAAAGCCTTAGCACATAACTCTTGATCTTTTAATAAAGCGGCTAACTTTGGTTTAAGCTCATTTTGTGTTGTGTAGGTGTGACCCAGCTCTATTTGTTTGCGTATTGCAACTTCTAACGCTGCGCTTAGGCGTTTGGGCTCATCCTCGTCACGGTCGAATATGGTAACAGCTAGTCTATCTGCATCCTCAAATGACATGCCAAAACCAATCAATAGATACGGATTTTCCTTAATGGCGGTGATGGACTTTTCGTTATGATGCTTAAGCAAGCGCTGTTGAATAGAAGATGGTATATGGTGATTTGACATCCAGTTACACGCACTTAAATTAGCATACTTGGCATAGCCTTTATAAAGTGCGTTGATGGACTCTTCGCTCAGAAGGCCGCTAAGTCGACTTCTCGACTCTGTTGTGTCTTTCTTAGCAAGATGATGAAAGTCACTCCCCAAGGCATTCCATAACCGTCTGGCTTTACTTTCACCGATACCTATAAAGTCTTTTTCGTTGGCTATAAACCTTATGAGTTGTTCACCAATTTCAGGAAGAGAGCATTTTGCTACAATTGGTGAATCAAAAACATGCTGTGTCATGACATAGCCATTGTTCTCATACTCACTGAAGGTTTTTACACCTTTAACTTCCCAGTGTTGACCAATGGCCGGACTCACAGGGAGGCTATCAGGGCATGCTTTAACCGAAACCGTGTACTTACCGCTGTGCATTTTATAGTTATTCTTTTTGAGCGGGATGCCCATGAAAATCACATGTTTATTGCTATGAAACCTTATGCTAGTTACACGAAAATACTCTGTATTCATCGAGGCATAAACCCCATTTCATATAGGGTGTCCGATAACTCACCAAAGCGCTCAAGCTTAGATTCTAATTCTTTGATTTTAGCTTTCAGTTCGATATTCTCGGCTTCAATAGCCGATAGCCTTTTCGACTCAAGGTGTCTTTTATGAGTAGTGTTGTCGTATTGTTTGGGTTTATCTGATTCTTCTTTTGCCCTTACTGTTAAGGGAGGTAACACACCTTCCTCGCGAAGCATATCTTCCAAGTTGCCAAGGGCTGTTTTAAGCGCTGGGTTTTGATTAAGAGCAGATTTGCCACAACCGATGGCTTTAGCTATTTCGCCGCGATTGAGTTGCCCTCTGTAGATTAGCTGAGTGAAATCGTCATTGGATTGAGTCGAAACCCACAGCTCAAAAGCTTTGAGAGTTTGCTGAGCTTTTTGTTGTCCGTTAGCCATACTAATTACTATCACTATGCACAGTTAGTACTTTATTAAGGGCGCTGTCCAAACGACGATCTGATATTTGGACAATCTCACCACTTTCCGAAGTGTATAAGAGAGATCCTTTTTCGTTATAGTTAAGATTGTTTCGACGTAAATATACTTCATCAAGAAGTTGTTTTAATGTCTCAAGCTCAGAGGTAAGAAGATTGATAGGTGACGCCGTAATTTGCTTCATTTGATTATCAATAGCTTCAAGTCCACCATCAAAGTTATCTAGCTTTATAACCACCTCCGACTTTACTTGCCTAAGCAAATCATTTTCAGACTTGAGTTTTTTCAGCTCTGACTGCATACGTTTAATTCGATATTGTGAAGCCGTATCCTCAATTTTATCAATCCAACTGTTCTTATCTTCAATAGGCGACTTTTCACGCCTATCTTCATAAACTTCGATATACTTATCAAACAACGTCTTGTAGCGTTTACCTGATTTATTAATGATGGTTTGATAAGCAGGACCACCGCGTTCTTCCGAAAGTTTAGCGACGTATTTCAGGCTAAATACCGTTACATTATTGTCAACTTGCTCATCCAGTACAGACTTAAGAATACATAACTTATCTCGTGCGTCTTTGCGTTTACAATCCGCTATAAGATCGTCATACAGTTCTTGAACATCAGTATTCATAGAGAAGGTTCTCCCTCAGGTAAGGCTTCATTTCTTATCGGTATGCTGTTAGATAGATTTTTTATTTCAGTTGTTAATGACTTTAACTCTACCGCTGGTAAATAGTCTCGCAGTTTAGTACGTTTTTCAGCGACGTTGTCTAGTTCATTCCATCCCCCCAAGCGTCTGACTAAATTGTTTATTAGATGGTTTCCAATCAATTTTTGTTGTTCAAGAGTTAGGCTATACAAGCTTGCTGAGATGTCGTTTTCCAAAAGCATTTTGTTAATCTTTTGCGTTCGTTCCATCACGGCTGCTTTGGGGTCTGAAAACATAAACAAGTCGGCGTACTGACAAATCTCATGTAGCTGTTCAAACTTAGAGGATTCACGTAGTTCAATCGAGAGTGTTGAATCATTGAGCACCATAGGAAGCTTTTTATCGTTTGCATCAGGTGTTTCATCGTTCAGCAAATTTATTACCGCATCACTTAAGCGATAAGTAGCAATAGCATCGGACATTGCGCCATCGAGAGAGGCTACAGATGTTTCATATACCGATTGCAAGCGGTTAAGCTCAAATGTTTTCGTGAAACTTTGTCCAGCACATTCGCATTCATCGCGTTCATCTTTGAGGTTTTCTAGCTGTTCACTGACCTCTTCAATTCTATCGTTTAAGTCTCGAATACTCAGTGCTATAGAGTCAAATAGCGCTTTTAGCCCCGGCAGATAAACTGGAGAGGTTATAAAAAATCGGCAGCGAACACAGTTACTTCGTCCTAAAACCAACGACGTTGGAACGGGACTTCGGTATGTCGATTTTTCAGCAACAAGCTCGCCGCCTTCATGACAACTCTGGCCACCTAATGGACAGATACCACATCCTTTATCAACGATAGCATTTCCAGTTATACCTTCTAGCTTTGTAAGAAATTCCCCATTTGTATTATCAACATAAGACGCCTTTAAGTTTTTAAACTTGGCGGCCATGACTGCATCGTTAATTGAGTTCTGCTTATTTTTCAATGCCTCAAACTCAGCACGCTCAAATTCGCGCTTCATAGCCGGCGCAGTCACTTTTGCATAATAAATAGTCATAACCAGGCTAGCATGGCCAACCAGCTTAGAAACTAATACCGGTGACAATTTATGATCAACCAAGTAGGCAGTAATGATGCTTGCTCGTAAGCTATGAGGGGAATATTCAGAGCTGTAACGACTCATCGTTTTCATCTGTGATCCATCCCATCGAGGTGTGTCGTCAAATGATGCTAGCTTTATTTGCTCATCTTGAATATGATGCAGCAAAATAGGCAATCCATTTCTTAGTGCACTTTTAGTCAAAGGTCGTGAGCGAAGAACCTCATTTTTAGCGGTTGGATCCCTGAACAAGAAACATTGCTGACCTTCATATCCTCTTCGCCTTAATCGGGTTTTAGAAACATGACTTCCTTTTTGCATGAAGTCATTTGACCACTTTGTTGGTGAGGTAATAGGGTTATACTTCATTTGCCAGTCACGTAAAAGAATGAGCCATTTTGCTAGGTGATCAGGCATATAAGGAGCAGCATATCCTCCTTCTGCATTTTTGGTTTTGTTGGTTGTGCAGTAAAACCCGAACGAATCTTCATCATAACGATTAATAAATCCTTGAGGTATTTTAAAGTGGTTTTGCACATCTCTTAGGTTCTTCTCCCAAACCAACTGCCCATTTCTGTAGTGGGGTAACTCTTTATCCCATTCGCCCGAGTCGTTCCATAATATTTGCTGACCACGTATTGGTAACTCAAATAATGTCAACATGGCAACAGTCCGTACTGGCGACCACATTTCATAAATGATGGTTTTCCTGCGACCGCTGCTTCTAAAAACCTCACGAGTTCGCCATACACAGTTGGGATCATTTTTATCTATATGAGACTCATCAACTTCATAATAGTCCGATTGATAAATATCCCGTGCTGCATCTAGATCGCTGAAGCTGTTTGCGCTGTAAGGACACAAAAACTTTCTAGCTTTATCCACATAAGCAAAAGGAAGAATTTTTTTTACTGTTTCATTAGGTTTTGCATCACGAGTGACCCCGTCGAGTGATTGATTAATATAAGGATTTCGGTAGTCTGGATGCCAAAAAATTTCACCAGTTTCTTCGTCTTCATCAGTGCAATACGTTTTTAAAACCAGGTTTAGGTAATCGTTAACTATGCCGATAGTATTAGTCGACTGCTCTTGCTTTGATAGGCTTGCCAAAAATTTATTAACATCAGGAAATCTTGACGTATTAATCAAGAAGGCGAGAGGATCACCTTCAATGTTACTCTCTGCTAACCAGTTAAGAAATTTTTCAATAATCGAAGTACGTTTAGCGATATTGCTACCATTAACAAGGTAGATTTTTGCAACATCGCACCAAGGTTTAAAGTTTGGGTATTGCTCAAGAAATACTTCAAAAGGTTTGGTTCGATAGTAGTGTAACTCACCTATAAAACCTTCAATTTTGTTAGGGTGAGCTCTCAGGTGAGGTACAACCTTAGCATGTTCAATATATTCATATGAAGTTTTAATTTTATGAGCATTGATATATTCACGCGTTTCATCTAACCCCCAATAATCAAACTTAATCAATGATTTAAATGAATCAACACCATAATATTTTACTGGATCTTTGGGGTATATTGGTGAAGTGCCAACAAGTTGTTTGTCATACTCTATCTTTTTGGTAACTCCTTTCTTTTTTACTTGCTCAGCGAACTCTTCAATCGATAATTCCTTAGCAAAAAACTCTAAATGGTCGAATTCGCTTCCGTAAGTTTTCTGTGGTTGCGAAGGTAATTTAGAGTCTAGTTTTTGCCATTCCAAGTATTCGGATTTTGTTTTTATCTTAAAATCATGTACTTTACGCATGGCTTCTTGGTATGAGTAGAAACTCTCTTTGGCAAAAAACGTCGCGTTGTCAAACTCTTTACCGTAAACATGCCAAGGATTCGAAGGGAGACGCGGATCTGATCTCTGATACTGTTTATAATCAACCGTTGATTTTACATCTGCTTGCTGCACTTTTTGCATAGCTTCTTGATATGTGTAGAACCCTTCACTCTGTGGTTTACCAAAAAATTCAATGTTGTCAAACTCGCCATCGTATACATACCAAGGGCTTGCTGGCATTCGTGGATCAGCTTTTTGCCAATGCTTGTATTCGGCAGTTGATTTAATCCCAGCCTGTTGCACTCTATGCATAGCTTCTCGATAGGAGTAGATTGGCTTTTTTTGAGGCTTACCAAAAAATTGAGCATTATCGAATTCATCACCATAAAACCGCTTAGGTTGAGCTGGTAGCCTAGGATCTGACTTTTGCCACTTTCTATATTCAGCCGTTGATTTGATTCTCGCCTCATGTACTTTATGTATGGCTTCTTCGTAGGTGTAGAACTTTCCTCTTTTGGATTTATAGAAGAATTCATCGTTATTAAACTCATCACCGTACACAGCCCAAGGATGTGAAGGCATGCGTGGATCTAATTTATGCCACTGCTTATATTCGCGAGTTGACTTTACCCCTGCTTCGTTTACTTTTTGCAAGGCTTCCTCGTAGGTGTAGAAACCGGTTTTCGAAAAAAACTCTGAGTTTTCATAGTGTTCAGAATAAACTATCCAAGGTTTCGCAGGCAGCATAGGATCTATTTTGTACCATTTTTGGTATTCACTTCGTGTTTTAATCCCTGCATCATGGACTTTACGCATAGCCTCTTGATAGCTATAAAATCTCTTGGCCAACTAGACACCCCTTTTATTGTTCATATATATCATTCGTCAAACTTTTAACGAGTTGGTGTGGTGATTAATATTTTTATCGCGAACGAAAATAATCACTCTAATATTATTCTTTTCCCAATGAGTTCATATCATTAAAAAAATCTTGAGCTCCTGATGATATTTGAACTGATACCGACTCTTCAACTTTAGACTCCAGTTTAAGCATCTCAGCCCTCATTTCCTTTTTGATCTCAGCCTCAACGTAGGTTTCCTGTGACTTGATGCTGCTATGATGCATAGCCTCTTTAATGTGTATAGCGTTTACTCCCTTAGCCTTTAACGTGCTTCCGAAGAAGTGCCTTCCTCCATGCGGATTATTGCCAGCATATTTTGAAGGGTCATAACCCAACTTTCTCAGGGCCTTTTGTCGAGCTGTTGTGTATTGCTTAATCGTTGCAGGTTTTCCATTTTCATCTGAAAACAAATATGGATGTGGATGCGTCTGGGATGTTACTCGTTGATCTCTAATGTATAGATCAACTAGCATTTTGAACCAGCGAGCAGCTGTACTCGGAAACAAATAGACGTTAAATGAAGTTATATGACGAGATTTCCAGCCTGCACCAAACGTGTTTAGTAGCTCAGTCCGTGGTCGCAAACCATATTTTTTTCGTAAGTAAGCATCTCTAGTCGCATACTTATTTCCACTGTGTTTACGCCAATATTCAGGTGCTTCGCCAAGTGCAGGGTGCTGAATATTTATAAAGCACTGAGAGTCATCCGTTGGGTCATCGTAAATATCGCTTATGAATATATGGAATGGCTCACTTACCCTCAGCCCACCATAACTAATTAACATGCTAATAAGCACATTCTTAATGTTTAAATTAGTTAAATCGTTTCTGTTTTTAGTGCGCCAAAAACCATTTGTTATCAAATCTATGATTACGTCTTCTTCAGTGGCCTTAACATCTTTTTGTTTTGTCGTATGGTGCAATTTCACCAACTTGTTGCGTTTTGCTTTTTCTAGCGCCGCTTGGTCATCAAACGTATGAGCAAGGAGTGAATTGTTCTTTCGATGATGATAGGCCGCTAGGGAAAGTAAAAACTCACTTCTTGTTGCGTGAACATCCGGGTTAAGTAAGTGACGTTCGTCTTTTGTTTTACTGTAAATGAAGTCGCTGAACTTTGTAATGTGCTTAATTATGGCGTTAGCTGTCGCTGGTTGTAATGGTTCCCACCAAAGATGGGTTGGATCACTACCGTCTTCTAATATAGTTCCATCAATAAGTGTTTCAGCAAAAGCTTCAAACATTAAACGAGGATTTCTAAATTTATGGTCATATGCTTCTGAGTAATCTAAGAACTTAACAACAGCATTACATGACTGGTTACGCCAAGACTTGCTTTTGTTCCTGTATTTAGCCAAATATTCCACATGACTGGAAAGAATCCCTCGGGATGATATGACTACACGACTTTCAAATGGCTTAACATTGTTGGGAGCAATAGTCGCTTTTAGTGTTAAGTTTGAGATTTCCTTCTCCCTAAACGAAGTGGTAAACAGGTACTATTTAGGAGTATACATTAAATATTTAAAAGCACAAAAAAATCTATTTATCGAGAAAAAGCTATCTAATAGTTTTATTTTAGACTGAAGTGGTAGTTGTATTTGGGGGTATACAATCTCGTAACGTAAAACCTGAATACCCCAAGGCTCAGAAGCTTGGTTAATCGCGGTAACTATGTTGGTGTTTAACATGTCGCGCTCTTCAAAGGTTTTATCTAGCTCCATTTTGCCAAGCTCAGAGCGCATTGTTGTTTGTGATAGTTGAGTAACCGCAAACACATAGTCATCAACACCATACGTAGCTTTATACGGGTCAAGCACACGGAAATACAGCACACCATCGACGATGAGCGAGATATTATCTTTCGTGATCGCAGACTGCGAAGGTACATCTTGCGCTTGTTCTTTTAAACTGCGATCAGCGGCTATACGGTCAATAAATGGCACAATAAAGTTTAAGCCGGCTTCTTTAGTTGAATGGTACTTACCAAAACGCTCGATTAACCAAGCACGGTTTTGTGGTACAAATTTAACGCTGCTTTTTAGTAGCACTAAAACAAAAATTAGAAGAAAGACTTCTACATTTAACAACAGGTCTAAAACGCTAGAAATGGGATCCATGTACTTTCCTTAGATACAATTAAAATTATTTTTCACAGCTCAGATTACCACCACAAAGCAACCTGCGCCAATGATTTATAAGGCTAAATTAGCGAGTAATAGTAACAGCATATGTCACTACATTCAGAAAGCTATACATCAGATAGATAGATTTTAAGCAGTTTATAGTCATTAACTACATTGGTACTTTGCTCGCATATCTGCCACAACTTTAATTAAGAATTGCTCAAGCGCATTTAGATCTATATCGCTGAGTTTATTAATGTAAAGGCAAGATTTAGCGTGCTTTGTTTTGCCTAGCGTTAAAAGTTCATCGCTGTAAGTGCTAAACCCTTGCATTACATATAGGGTTAAATTACTTTTTCGCGGCGAAAAGCCAGTCATCAACCAGTTGTATTCCCCTTTTGAGTTGCGATAACTGTAGTTACCAAAGCCAATGATTGCGTCGCCCCACATGACGGGAGTTTGTTTGGTTACTTTACTAAATAGTTCCAGTAACACGTTTGCATCTGCCTTTCTGGTTGGATGTTCAATACGGCTAATAAATGTATCTACATTGGCATCATTGGGTTGTGTTTTTAATTCGCTCATTAAATTTTTGTCCTAAAAACTAACAATTAGCATGGTGAGGCAAAGTTCGTTTTATAAGGTACATTTTTTGGTCAGCTTGTGCGACAATTTCATTGGCCGATTTTTGAGTTCCAAAAAACATTGTAACCCCAACACTCGCAGAGCCGAAGTAATTGACATTTTGGTATATAAATTGGGTTTCAATTGCTGATTGTAGTTTATCGGCAACACGATGAGCGTTTTTTTTGGCGGCTTGTTCATCACGGCCAAGCCTTTCAAGCATGATTACGAATTCATCCCCGCCGATGCGCGCTAAACAGTCTTTGTCGCGAACGACTGCTTTCATCCTGTTAGCCACTTCTATAAGGTATGCATCTCCAATGAGATGACCATATTGGTCGTTTAACTCTTTAAACTTGTTAAGATCGATAAAGATGACAGCACCATAGTTTAGGTCTTGTTTACTAACTTGTAACGCAAGTGATAGGCGAGAATAAAAATATCGGCGGTTTAAGAGTTTTGTTAAAGGATCTGTAGATGCATCATAGAGGAGCTGTTTTTCAAGTTGTTTTCGTTCAGTAATATCTGTCGAAATACCTAAAATCCCAATAACCTTATTTGGCTCTGTGTCACAAAAAATTGGAGTTTTTACTTCCCAAAAAATATATTTGTTTCCATCAGGGAAATTTAACTCCACTTCTTCTCGGGTGCGCTCTCCTTTGATCACACGCGAATCGATTTTAGCTAGTTTCTTAACATCATTAAGCGCAAAGAAATCTTTATCGCTTTTGAATTGAAGTTCCTGCTCTGTGCACGCCAGTAGACTGAGTGTAAGTTTATTAGCATATACATAATGGGATAGTTCGTTTTTTATATAAACGTATGCAGGTACGTTATCAAGTGCAAACTTTAATTCAGCAATATGGACAGGCAGTTTAGTGTTAGTAAGTTCGGCCACAATATGTCCTTATATGACAAGCCATAAATTGATAGTGAATGAAAAAATGCTATTAAACAAGACTGACCACAGTGTTAATCTCACAACTAATAATTTAGGTATAGTTTTGAAAAATAAATAGAAAGTTATTAGTTAAGATGGTTGATGAACTTTGTTATTACTTTTGGGTGATGTGCTCTTCATGCTAAAAACATCCTTGTTTTTAGTCATCACTTTTGGCTTTTAAGCTTTGTTGAGAATGGCAAGGTGCTTTGTATGATGCGCGCTAAATAAGCGACAAAAAATATAACCCGTTACAAACATAGATAAGCTATAGGTTGCACCAGGTATTGCCATCGCGGCATTATTGATTAAGGTACTTGCAATTAAAATGGCAAGGGTGCCATTTTGTAGCCCAACTTCAACCGCAATGCTCATTTGTTGCTTGTGATCTAAGCCCGATATTTTTGCAAAAAACAGCCCTAGTAACAGCGTGCTGAGGTTTAATGTCAGCGTTGCAATGCCACTAGTCGCAAAAAAGCTCAGCATTTGGTCAGCATTTTTATGAATAATGCTAAGTACTATCACAATTAAGAATACACTCGAAAAACGACGTATAAAGGGTTCTATTTTCAAGCTCAAATGGGGTTTAAAGTGATTAAATACCATTCCTAAGCAAACAGGAAGTACCGTTATCATTAGCATTTGCACTATGGTTTTAATCACTGGCAAAGCGAATTCGTGGCCCGGCACACTCAATGTTTGCATGGCAAAATGCATAATTAGTGGCAAGGTAAACGGTGAGATAAATGTTGCTAGCGTTGTTAGACTTATTGACAGCGCAACATCCCCTTTGAATAAATAGGTATAGAGATTTGAAGTCACACCACCCGGGCAGCAAGCCACTAAGATCAGGCCTATAGCGAGCTCAGGGGTTAGGGTAAAACTCATTGCTATTAAAAACGCAACGCTTGGCAATAACAGTAGTTGGCAGCTTAAGCCTATTGAAAGTGCTTTGGGGCTAATAAATAATGCCCCAAAGTCTTGCTTTTTAAGCCCTAACCCCATGCCAAACATGATGATAAATAGTGCTAAAGGCAGCACTATTTTAGTCATGATATCAATTTGCATGGTGTATCCTTATTGATCGTAACCCGGACTTTTATTGTCGAGTAAGCGCAGCAGGGCAGGCCAAGCAATTGCGCCACCCAATCCCTTTGTAGCAACTTCAGTTTGCCCTTTGATACCCTCAATAATCGCGCTAGGTACTTGTACGAGTTGCTGAGTATTTTGTGACGTACGAGTTTGTACAGCACATGCCGCTTCAAAAACATACATAAACAAAAATGCATCAGCGACCGTTTTACCCACAGTTAATAGGCCATGATTGCGCAGCATTAGAAAGTTGTTCGCGCCGAGATCATTCACTAAACGGTCTTGCTCAGCAGGATTGAGGGCAATGCCTTCGTAATCGTGATAGCCCAAACCTGAGTGCACAACGACAGCTTGCTGAGAGATAGGCAATAAACCGTCTTTGTTGGCAGACACTGCCGTGCCATTGAGCGAGTGGGTGTGAATAACACAATGGGCATCATCTCGCGCCATATGAATACAGCTATGGATATTAAACCCCGCAGGGTTAACTGGGTATTCGCTGTCATGCAGCTTATTACATTGTTGATCTACTTTGATAAGACTTGATGCGGTAATTTCGTGAAACATCATGCCATACGGGTTTATCAAAAACTCGTTGTCTGTGCCGGGAACGCGCATTGAAATATGGGTAAAAATTAAATCATCCCAGCCATATAAAGCCACTAAGCGATACGCGGCAGCGAGCTCAACACGGGCTTGCCATTCTTGTTCTGATACTGTGTGTTTCATGGTCATGGTGTTTTCCTAAAATGGTACTTTGCGAATAATAATGTCTTTAAACATCACCCAATCACCAATAAAGCTATAAAAAGGGTGTGTAAAAGTAGCGGGGCGATTTTTCTCAAAAAAGAAATGACCAACCCAAGCAAAGCCATAGCCCACAACAGGGCATAAAATTAACCAGCTATATTGCTGCTGATAAATAGCGGTAAACAAAATAGCCAAAACAACCCAACTGCCAAAGAAGTGTAAGCGTCGACAGACTTTATTTTTGTGTTCTTGTAAGTAATAAGGGTAAAACTCTTTAAAGCTCGCGAACTCGCGTTTACTTGCTACAGTGCCCATATTGTTGTCTCCGTTGTTAATTACAGGTTAACAATAGGCTTTTATTCTTTTATTTACTTGATAGTATAGGTCATTAAATTGTTTGTTTAGGACGCGCATGAGAACCTTATCAAGCTGGTGGCTTCGTGCTATGGCTGAGTCGTTTAAATGGCAGGGCTTACCAATTAATGAGTTGTTTGCAGCGGCAAATATTCCTTTAGCAGAATTAAGTAGCCAAACAGCCCGATACCCGCAAGCCAGTGTCAGTATGCTTTGGAAGCAGGCGCAAGCGATGTTACCAAACACGCATTTAGGTCTTTATGTTGGCAGTAACATGAATGTACGGGCTATTCCCGTAGTAGGTATGGCGATTATTCAGTCAACACAGTTATTGAGTGCTTTTCGGTTGATATTGCGTTATCAAAAATTGATGGGCGATACACATAATGTGTCTCTAATCGATCACGGTAGTGAGTATGAACTTCGCTTTAACTTTAGTGATGGCGAGCGGGATATGTCACTGCTAAGCTACGAAGCACCCATGGCGTTTTGTGTGAAAATAGCGCGCACTGTAAAGGGAAAAGATTGGCACCCAACGCGAATTTGCTTGCAACGTAAAGAGCCTCATAGTGAGATTAATGCGCACTTTAATTGCAAAATTGAATACGGCGCTACGACCCATAGCCTATTTTTTAGCGAAAATACCGATAGTGAACCTGTGTTATCAAGCCAGATGAAACTGGTGACGCAAACGAATGTGACGCAGGTGCTGAGAATTTTACTTGAAGAGCATTTAATTCAAGGCCAAACCACCAATAAAGCAATGGCAAAAGCACTTAATATGAGTGAAAAAACGTTGCAACGGCGTCTTGCAAAAGAGGGCACAAATTTTAGTAAAGAATTGGCAAGATTAAGACAGCTAAAAAGTGTGTCATTGTTAAACGAAACAGACTTATCAGTCACAGAAATAGCTTTTTTATGTGGCTACTCTGAAATTAGCGCATTTCATCATGCATTTCATCGCTGGTATGGCATGTCGCCAAAAGTGTACAGGCAAAAAAATTAATGCCATAAGTCGAGTGCATTGCTGCACTCGACAAGGTTTTAAAAACTAATTAGAAGCTATAACTAATGCTTGCAGAAATACTACGACCAGAACTTTCGAGCCCTTCTAAGCTATCTGATGCAGAGTGGTTCGCAAGGCTGCCATGCTGATAATAAGTTTTGTCGAACAAGTTGCGAATAGCTAAGTTTAGATTAGCTTGACCAAAGCTTGCTCGTGCTAACCAATCAACCGTACCATAGCCTGGTGTTTCGTAATTGCCTTCGTTCACTTTGGTCATTTTTTTAGCAAAGTTCACGATTAAATCACTACCAAATGTGTCACCTTGGAAGCTCACACCCAAGTTACCTGATAGAGGGTTGATTGAGCTGATGTATTCATCGGTTTCGTCATTTTTACCGTCTTGATAACTTGCATTCAAAAACACAGAAATAGCATCTGTTGCATAGTAAGTTGTCGAAAACTCTGCGCCTTTGATGGTTACTGAGTCAATGTTCTGATACTGATATTTATCGTGGATATATCCAAATGAGCCGTCGTCATTAAATACGGTTTCACGATCTATTAATTCGGTTGCTAAAAAGTCATCAAACTTGTTGTGGAATACCGCTGCTGTAACAATAAAATCGCCTATGTGGCCACGTAAACCAAGCTCGAAAGTATCGCTTTTCTCTGGATCTAAATCATCCGCAGGTAATACTTCATAAATGTATTCAGCGGTAGGTTGGTTATAATGCTCAATGTAAGCTAGGTCATAAGCAGGTACTTTAAAGCCTTGCCCGTATTGCGCATAAGCGCTCAACATATCATTGATATAATATAAGCCACCTAAATTAAATGAGAGGTTGCTTTCATCAATTTTAGCGTATTCTTCACCATCTGTTTTTAAAGCGCCGTTTGGATCCATGCTGTAATAATCAAAACGAACACCTGGCGTTACCACCAGTTTGTCGTTTAGTAATGAGATTTCGTCATTGATGAATAAACCAGCACGAAGAGTATCATTTTTAGGGAACTTATTGGTGGTATCATCTTTGGTTGTTTCGCCTTCAACTTCACGATATTCATGCACAGTGCGTAAGCTTTCGGTTGTTTCAACATCAATACCATAACCAAGAGTGTGATGTTTATTTAAGGCTTTACTAGCATGGGAGATTAAACCATAGGTTGTTTGCTCATAGGTGCCTGTTTTCCACATGTCACGCATTTCAACGGTACCAAACATTGGCGCATTGATGTCTAATAACGCATATTCTTGGTCGTCTTGGCGGTTATTAGTGTAGTAAAGGTTAAACTGAGCGCTATCCCATAAACGATTGGCTGAATTATTGTTGTAACTAAAGCGATATGAGTCGCTGTCTTTTTCGGTTTGCGTGTTTTCGGTGGCAATATTGTAGCCATATTCTGCTAAGCCACGGAAATAGGTAAGTAGGCCATCAGCACTGTCGCCATTGACATCTTGGCGCCACAGATCAGCAGAGAAGTTAATGTAATCTTTATCGTTTATGTTGTATTTAAGTTTGTAAAGAAGGCTTTGTGAATCAATTTCGAATGGCGCATTGCTTTGGTGTTTATTTTGCTCTTCCTCGCCATCACGAGCGGTTACACTTAATAGGTGATCAAAGTTACCATGCTGAGCATACAGTGTTGCACCTAAACTGGTTTGATCATCTAAGTCGCTGTAACCTAATTTCACACGGCCGCCAAACTGCTCACCGTCTTGTAAATAGTCGCTTGCATCTTTAGTTGTAAACACCACGATTCCGCCCAGTGCATCTGAGCCATAAAGCGAAGATGCAGCACCCTTTGCAACTTCAACTTGCTTTAAAGTATCGGTATCAATAAAGCCACGACCCACAATATCGTTCAAGCCGTTTGCACCGTAGCCTTCGTTCATTCGCATGCCGTCTTTAATCATCAGAATACGATCAGAACCCATACCTCGTACTTGAATGTTTTGTGCACCGCCAACACGGCCAGTTACCTGAATACTTGGGTCATATAAGAATAATTGACTCATATCAGTAACAACTTGTTTTTCAATATCGTCACTTGTTATTACAGAAATACTCGCAGCAACATCTTTTAATGGTTTTTCAGTACGCGAGCCACTAACAACAATTACTTCTAAATCGTCAGCTTTGATTGATTCATCGGCAATGGTAGGTGTTGCAGAAGCTGCAAGAGTCGCAGCGATTAAAATGCGTAAAGAATGTGTTTTAGCTAGGCGCATTATTGGTTTCCTTAGGAGCTTTATATTATTTGTGTACAGAGAACTGTTTTATTTTTGCCAGAATAATACGCCTATTTTTATAAAGATCAATATAAATGCAAATTGTTCCTATTTGCATTATTGTAATGGTGTGTGTTTTCACGTACATTTGAGCCCGTCAAATTTACTGGGGCAATAATGTGAATATCCAAATAATCGAACAACTTATGGCTGATGTGTCAGCTCTTCTAATGGCACCTGTGATTTTAGTGATTGCAGTACTCTTTGTTTATGCGTTTTTCGCAGCAGGGAGGTTTGTATCTGAATATCTAATCAGAAGAAAAAATCAGCTTGCTTATCAGCGAGATATCGATACTAAAACGGCCACGAATTACAGAGGCTTTTATGTCCATAATTACTATGTAGCGAATCCAACTGCATCTGAGGATGAGCTTGAAGTGTTTGCGTTAAAACAACTAGAAGTACTTAGAGTTGTTACCCGTATTGCACCTATGCTTGGACTAATTGCGACGATGATCCCAATGGGACCTGCATTAAAAGCCCTTGCCGATGGCAACATTCAGGGGATCAGCGAAAATTTAATCATTGCCTTTGCAGCGGTTATTTGGGGCTTGGTTATTTCGACCCTAACGTTTTGGCCAGCTTCGGTTAAAAAACGTTGGTGCGCTCAAGAACTTATCAATATTCGTAAATTAAGAGGGCAATAACATGCGCTTTTTAGACGAAGATGAAGAGTTAAACCCAATTGTCAGTGCCGTTAATCTGGTTGATGTATTTCTGGTGATTATTGCTGCACTTCTTATTGCAATTGCACAAAACCCACTCAGCCCTTTTACTGCAGAAAACGTGACTGTTGTTAAAAATGCCGGTGAGCCAAATATGGAAGTAATTGTTAAAGAAGGCAAAGAAATTAAACAATATAAATCTAACGGTGAAATCGGTTCTGGCGAGGGCATGCGCGCTGGTGTGGCTTATAAAATGGCTGACGGTAGCTTTGTTTATGTCCCCGAAAGTGATGGCTCAGCAACGGGCAAACAAGAGAATACACAATGATAAGAATAATAACGTTTGCGCTGCTTTTATTCAGCGCACTGACTTCACATGCAGCACAAAAGCCTGAAGTACTTATAATGATGTCGGGTCATGTGGCTAAATCGAAAGGGGCATTGCTAACAAGCCTTGCTGAAGATCAACCGTTCACCTTTACTAATTTTAGTACTAAAGGCAAAACAGACGAAGAGATTAAACAAGCTTGGCAAAATGCCGAGCTGATTTTGTTGGATGGCATCAACCCTGCACTTTCAAAATATATGTTTGCTAAGTATCAGCCATATTTAACTGAGTACCCCAATGTGCCAGTGATCTCACTCGGTGATATGGAAAACTCAGCAATGAATAGCGGTTTATCTGAGCAGCAACATACTCACCTTGGCGGTTATTACAATAATGCCGGGCGCGATAATTACCGTAATATGATGCTTTATATTGCAAATGCCATTTTTAAACTCTCAGATGTGCCAGCAGAGCCAGTTAAAGTCATTCCAAACGTTGGTTTATATCATCCTGAGTTTGACGGCCATGTTAGTGCTGATGAAATGCAGTTTTTTAATTGGTTAGATGCTAAGCCAGCTCAACCAGTTATAGCGATAGCGATTCATCGTTCAGTCATTGATTACGAACAGCAACAAATAGTTGATGCATTAATTACAGGTCTTCAGAACAAAGGTGCGAAAGCATTGGCGTTTTTCTTTGAAGGCAATGACGAAGCACTAACTTACCCAGAGTTACTAAGTGATGAAACCGGTTCACGGGTAGATTTAATCATTAACTATCGTTCATTACACTATGTTGAAAAGCGTCGCGCAGAGTTTATGCAAATTGGTGTGCCTGTTATTCATGCACTTAACTATACCGAAGGCGATGAACAGGCTTTTAAAGAAGATCATGCGGGTGTATCACCAGCACTCACTCCGTTCTTTCTTGTAATGCCAGAAGATACGGGTAGCACCGACCCAATTATTATTGCCGCTAATGAAAAAGGCAGTAAGGTGGCAATGCAAGCGCAACTTAATGCGTTGGTTGAACGGGCATTTAATCATGCCAATTTAGCGCACATTAAAAACACAGATAAAAAAGTCGCCACTTTTATATGGAACTACCCGCCGGGTGAGAAGAATATTGGCGCTGCATTTTTAGATGTACCAAGTTCGATTGCTAACATCGCAAAAGCGATGAACGAAAAGGGTTACCAAGTAAAACAAACGGATACAGCCACGTTAGTTGAGCAAGCGGGTAAATTGCTTCGCCCTTATTATCGTGGTGAAGATGCTGAGGCCTTGGTAAAACTCGGACTCGCAGATTATTTACCGCTAAGTATCTATCAAACTTGGTTTGATAGCCTGCCTCAGGATGTCACTCAGCCAATTACTGATAAATATGGTCAACCAAGTGAAAGCGCTATGTTGCGTATGCACAATGGCGAAATGATGTTTGTCATTCCGCGCATGGAACTGGGTAACATGATTGTACTTCCTCAAGGTGTGCGTGGTGAAACGGCAAAGCAGCATGCTGCCCAGTATCACAGTACTAAATCGGTCATCAATCATAGTTATTTAGCTATTTATCTATACGCACGTGATGTTTTTAATGCTGATGCGGTGGTGCATTTAGGTACTCATGGTTCACAAGAGTGGCTAAGTGGTAAAGAGCGAGGCTTATCGGTTTATGATGCGCCAAACTTAGCGATAGGCAATATTCCTGTTTTCTATCCGTACATTATTGATAATGTCGGTGAAGCGATGCAGGCAAAGCGTCGTGGTCGTGCCACCATGATAAGTCACTTAACCCCAGGCTTTGCAAAAGCAGGGCTATACACTGAGGTGGCAAAATTAAACGAACTGATCACCAACTATTTAATGTTGGATGAAGGGCAAACAAAATCAAATACGCAGCAAGAAATAATTAAGCTTGCTAAGCAATTGAATATGTTAAAAGACCTCGATCTTGATGAAGCTACTTTAGCTGCTCAATTTGCTGACAAGATTACCGTCTTACAAGATCACTTGAACACACTGGCACAGATGAGCCAGCCGCTGGGAGTTCATATTTTTGGTGAGCTACCAATCAATGCCCATCTTTACAGTACTATTTTGCAAATGCTTGGTGATGATTTCACTAAACAAGCAGGTGAATTTGAGCGAGAAATAGGTATTGCTATTGGCGAGTCTGAACGTGAAGACGAACGTAAGGTTGTAAAGTTAGAGGCATTAGAAGGATTTCAGTTACTAGCGCGAGTGCTGGGTGAAAATAGTAACTTAGCCATCCCTGAGTCGTTACAAAGTGATATTGCGACAGCAAAAGAGTACTGGCAAAACTTTCACAAAAGTGAAGAAATCACCGGTTTGCTAAATGGTTTAAATGGTCAGTATATACCAGTAAGCCACGGTAATGACCCTATTCGTAATCCGGCGGCTGTACCAACAGGTCGAAACTTAATTGGCTTTAACCCAGCGAAAGTACCTTCAAAAGAAGCTTATCAGGCTGGGGTTAAGATGCTTGAACAAACTGTACAGCAGTATCAAGCGGAACATGGCCGCTACCCACAGAAGCTTGCTTTTTCACTTTGGTCACTTGAAACAATGCGTCATCAAGGTGCGTTAGAAGCACAAATTCTCCATGCAATGGGGATAAAGCCGAAGTGGAATAATCAGGGCAACATTGTTGGCACTGAAGTGATCCCATACTCAGAGCTTGGCAGGCCACGTATTGATGTAGTGGTTTCTGCGACAGGCTTGTACCGTGATGCATTTCCTAATGTCATGCTTTGGATTGCCGAGGCAATAGATAAAGTGGCAAAGATGAAAGAAGACAATAACTTTGTTTATCGTCACTCAATGACCCTCAAGCAAACATTATTAGACGAAGGTAAAAGTGAAGAAGATGCAGATTACTTATCTTCTGTGCGTATTTTCTCTAATGAAAGTGGTGCATACGGTACAGGGCTTGCGGGAGGAGCGCTTGACTCTGATAGCTGGGAAAATGATAGTAAGCTAGCTAATTTGTATTTAGATCGAATGGGCTTTGGTTTTGGTAAAGATGAGGCTCGCTGGAGCGAAAATTTATCAGAAACAGGGCTATACAAAAAGGTGTTGTCGGGCACTGATGGGGTGGTGTTTTCTCGTTCAAGTAACCTTTATGCACTCATGACAAATGATGATCCGTTCCAATACTTTGGTGGCATCGGCCTAGCGGTTCGTAATATTGATGGTAAAACACCACAAATGTATGTCTCTAATTTGCGCCGTAAGGGGCAGGAGAAAATTCAAACTTTAGATCAGTTTATCAGTAACGAGATGCGCAGTCGTTATTTCCACCCTCGTTGGATTAAAGCGATGCAAGACTCAGGTTATGCTGGGGCTACCGCTATTTTAGACCGTATGAATAACATGTGGGGCTGGGAAGTTATGACCCCCGACGCGGTAAGAGATGATCAATGGCAAGAATTCTTTGAAGTGTATGTTGATGATAAATACGATATGCAAATGCGCGAATTCTTTGAGCAACATAACGCTGAAGCATTAGCACAAATCATTGAGCGAATGTTAGAGGCTGTTCGCAAAGGTTATTGGCAAGCTGATGCCGAGACACTGAAGAAAATGCTTGAAACCTACACTGAAATTGCTAATCAACATGATGTAGTTACAGACAATGAAATATTTACCGAATTCGTAAAAGAGCAAAATGCAGGCTTTGGCCTTGCTCCTTTAGTACCTGGGCAAGCGGCACCAGAACTTGCTAACAGTGTAAGTTCAGCTAGCCAGCAAGTGAGTGGCCAAAAACTCGAACAGGTTGAACAAGGTAAACAGACAGAGTCTGACTATACATTATGGTGGCTATTAGGCGGGATTTTCTTTACTGGAATGATTAGCCCCTTTATAAGAGTGAAACAATAGCATTACCTTACAAAAGGCGGTCGAGGCTAGGTTTTTGGCCGCCTTTCATAACTTTTTAGTGCGTTTAGCCGCGTCACGTATTACAATTGCGACTTTATATCATTTCCATCTCCAGCGAATAGGTTTTCCACTTCTTCATGACAGATATTACAACACACCAAGCTTCTAGACGCCGCTTGTTAATTGCTTTAGCCATAACGTGCTCGTTTATGGTTATTCAGATCATTGGTGCCTATTATTCTAATTCGCTTGCTGTACTTGCTGATGCTGGGCATTTGTTTGTTCATAACAGTTCTTTATTTATTGCACTTATTGCTTCAAGCATGGCGATTTACTTTGCAAAAAACTTTAACGATGGTTACCAACGAGCTGAACTGACCGGTGGCTTGATCAATGGTGTTTTGTACTTAAGCATTAGCTTAGTTATTCTTTACGAAGGTGGAGAACGTTATTTCCATCACAGTGATGGGCATGAACTACAAATCAATAGCTATTTGATGTCAGTTATATCTGCTATTGGATTTTTGTTTCATGGCGCAGCTGCATGGGTTTTGTATAAAGGGCGTAAGGCAAGCATTAATGTATATGCGGTATTTCTCCATTCGTTCTTTGACTTAATTTCGACAGTTTCTACTTTCTTTGCTGGAATTTTAATCTACTTAACCGGGTGGGCAGAAATCGATATTATTTCGAGTATGCTCATAGCGATCTTTGTATTGTTCACTGGGGTTAAAGTGATTATTCGCTGTATTAAAGGGTTACTGGAAAACCGTAGTAAGCTTCCTGATGTAGCAGCTATTGAGCAAAGTATTGCATCAATAGAACACGTTCAAAATGTGCATAATGTAACGGTAATGCGCCAAGACAAAGATATTGTTGTGGGAGCACATGTGGTGTTAAAGCAGCATTGTACCGTGGAAAAGCATGATGAGGCGTGTCGACTTAAAGTAGAACAGCTATTGCTTTCACGCTTTAAAGTAAACAAAAGTGTTTTACAAATCGAAAGTCATGAATGCCATTATGTTAATTAAAGTGGCAAAATGTTTAATTTTCTTTTAATTTAAAGGTATCGCTAGGGTGTTAGGATGCCTTTTTTGCTACAAAATAAGCCATTTTATATTAACTTTTTAGCTGCGCTGTTGCTTGGTTGCATTGCAGGTCTAGTTAATTTATTGCCAGTATTTTTTTTGGATAGCTCTGAGTTTCTGCTTGGGCAATTTTTTGTCATTTTAAGCCTGCTTTTACTCGGTTGGCGCTATGCAATTATCACCTTTATCATTAGTACTGGCTTCATATTCTATCGCTGGGGCCATGCTTGGCCATCCATTGTTTTTGCCTTAGAGCTTATATTTTTACAATTATATTGCCTGTCTAAGGCGCGTCCTGTCTTTTTAAGAGGGATGCTTTTTTGGTTTGTTATAGGTTCACCCATTCTTTGGGTATTTGGGCACTATTTTTTAGCATTACCCACACTCACTCTGTTGATAGCATTGGCTAAGTACTGTTTAAATGCAGTTATTTACTTGTCTGTAATAGATTTATTAAGCTTTTTCTTTAGTCGATACTCTTGGCACAAATATTATTCCTCATTGGATAAAATACTTAATTACGTGGTTAGCTTGTTAGTCATTTTAGTGGTAATACTCACTTCAATTGTTTTGACTAATAATCACTATGCTCGCATAGAGTATGAGGTTAACGCACAACTTAATGAAAAAGCGAATGAAATAGCGCGAGTTATCGATTCGCATTTAGAGCACCATAAAAAAGGAGTGGTTCTAACCGCAAAAAGTATTGCTTATGGGCTACCCAAACAGGTTGCACTTGAGAATATGGCTAATCTGTACCCAGATTTTAGAACTCAAATCATCACTGATGCTTTTGCAGATGTTACTCATTTTTACCCCCAATCATTAGCTGTAAGTTTGCAGCAGTCAAACATTCGCGCAAATGTTGCAGATCGTGATTACTTTATTCATGCACCGTCCAATAAGCAGGGTTATATCTCGACTATTTTTAAAGGGCGTGGTTTTGGTTCTCTGCCCATTGTTGCGGTTTCAGCGCCTATTTATATTGAGGATACGTTTACTGGCGTGGTCGAAGGCTCGCTGATGTTTGATTACTTTGCTAGTTTACGTCCAAGTTTATTTAGTCATCAAGGTGATTTACTAATACTCGATGCGGCTAATAAAGTTGTGTTTAGCACCATCGATGATTTTAAAGAGATGCAACAACTAAGCAATGAAGAGATTGATTCATTTGCGAATGAAGAGCGTTTTATCATATTTGATGCACACAATGAGCAGCAATATTATGCTAAGCAAGCGCGCTTAGCTGACCATAATTGGATGGTTATGACCATGCTAAACCGAAAACACGCGAATGATGTCGCTGTAAATGCATGGGGACAGTCATTGGTTATGATCATTTTTATTATTTTACTGACAAGCGTTTTCATCACTCAACTAAGTCGTTGGCTGACAACACCGATACGCAAACTTGCTGAACAAATTGATAAATTTGAGCCAGAAAATGCTGATACTGACACGTATTTACCGCAAACTTGGTTAGAAGTGAGCCGCTTGCAATCACAATTTTCGAGCCTTGCGAATAAGCTCGCACTGAGCTTCAATCGTCTACATCAAGCGAACCACGAAAATGAATTACTAAACGTAAGACTGAAAGACTTTAATGCACAACTAGAAAAACAGGTTGATGATAAAACCAATGAGTTGGTTGAAGCTGTACGGGCTGCAAATAATGCTAACCGCACTAAATCTCAGTTTTTGGCTAATATGAGTCACGAAATTCGAACTCCGCTAAATGGTATTTTAGGGATGACTCAGCTGTTACTAGATAATAAAGATTTAGCAGAAGAAGAACACGAAGAGTTAGTGATGATCCATCAAAGTGCGAATAACTTACTGCTGATTTTAAATGATATTTTAGATTTCTCCAAAATAGAGGCGGGTGCTTTAAAATTAGAGTATCGTGCAGTTGAAATAACTAAGTTACTTGAACAAATTGCCAAGGTGTTTAGTAGTACAAGCGTAAAAAAAGGGGTGACGTTTAAGCTTAACATTAGTGACTCTGTACCAAGTTGTATCAGTTTAGACCCTTTAAGGTTTAGCCAAGTTATAAATAATATTTTGAGTAATGCTGGCAAGTTCACAGAGTCGGGCGACATTACCATGAGCTGTACTATGGTTAATGACCGAATGCAGATCAGCATTCGTGATACAGGCATCGGGATTTCAAGTGAGCAGCAGGCAAAACTGTTTACCGAGTTTACTCAAGCCGACATTTCTACCACACGTAAATATGGCGGAACGGGACTTGGGCTAACCATTAGTAAGCGAATTATTGAGTTAATGGCAGGGGAGCTTAAGCTAACAAGTCAAGAAGGCGTTGGTAGTGAGTTCACCATCACGATGCCTGTAATTATTAGTAATTCAGCCTCAGTGGATAACCAAAGCACTGCGACGCCCCAATTAGCAGGTTTGAATATCTTACTAGTTGAAGATAACCCAGTTAATCAAATTGTATTGAAAAAGATGCTGCATTCCACTGAGTGTAATCTCAAACAAGCAAATGACGGCCTTGAAGCACTTGAGATACTGCAGAGTTATCAAGCTGATATTATCCTTATGGACTGCCAAATGCCAAATATGGATGGCTATCAATGTACAAAAGAAATAAAACAGAACCCGCACTTGTATGGTCAGGCTATAATCATTGCCATCACTGCGAATGCATTTGAAGAGGATCAGCAGCGTTGCCTTGTTGCTGGCATGGATGATTTTATCTCAAAGCCAATTAATAAAGACCAATTATATGCGTGTTTAAACAAATGGCTTAAAGCTCTTTTAAACGAGCAACAATAGATTGCAAGTTTTGTTCTGCAAGTAGGTCTTCAGAAAGCATAGGTTTTGCAAAGTAGTAACCTTGAAAGTCATCACAGCCCATGTGTTGTAAAAATTTAATTTGCTCAGTAGTTTCAACGCCTTCGGCAATACAATAAAGGCCTAAATTAGCGGATAACGCATGGATTGTTTTGATAATTGATTCGTTACTTCGATCATGCCCAATATTGCGCACAAAACTTTGGTCTATTTTAATGACGTCAATTGGAAACTGACTGAGGTAAGTCAGTGAAGAATATCCGGTACCAAAGTCATCAAGTAATAGTTTAAAACCCGCATTTTTTAACTTTCGTAGCTGCTTTGAGGCTTTATCTTTGTCTTCTAGTAATGTGTTTTCAGTAATCTCTAAGCGCAATTGCGCAGGCTTAATGCGAAAATTATTCAGGATCAACAAGAGTCTTTCGGTTAAGTTCGCCTTTAATATGTGCGTTGGCGATACATTTAAAGAAAGGTAAAACCGAGGGTTTGATCTTAAAATTGGCTGCAATTCTGTTAAAGCTCGATTTAAAGCCTGTTCTGTAAGTACATCGATTAAACCAATTTCTTCTGCAATAGGGATAAACTCAGCAGGTGAAATAAAACCTTGTTCTGTCTTCCAGCGCATTAATAATTCAACACCATTAATTTGCTTCGTTTTAGCATTAACAATTGGCTGATAATTATTAAAAAGCTCATCATCTTTAAAGGCATCTTTTAACGCATTTTCGAGTAATAACTTTTTAGTGAGCTGGTTATTCATCTGCTCGGTAAAGTATTTGAAATTGTTTCGCCCAGATTGTTTGGCATGCATCATGGCAATATCAGAATTGCGTATTAACTCATCAGCTGTTTTAGCATCAAAAGGATAGAGTGCAACCCCAATACTGGCTGAAATATTGATAGAAAAATCGTCAATAATGACTTTATTTGCTAATTCTTGTGTAAGTTGCTTAACTAATTCGCTCAACGTTTGAGGCGAATGAAGATCTTTGACTAACACTAAAAACTCATCGCCACTTTGTCTACCAACCGTTGCATTATTAGGTAAAAGTAAACTTACACGTTGCGTAATATTGCACAGCAATTGGTCACCAACAGCATGGCCAAAAGAGTCATTCACTGGCTTAAATTTATCTAAATCAATAAATAACAAGGCTGCTAACTTGTTATGCTTTTTAGAATGATTTATACAATTATTGATTTTTGAATGCATTAATGAACGATTTGGTAAGCCCGTTAATGGATCGTAATTCGCTAAATAACGTAACTCATCTTCAGCACGCTTTTGTTCTGTAAGATCTGAAATTACAATCACATAATGACTAATCGCTTGATTATCTTTCGCAACTGCAGTAACACTGATATGAACAGGGTGGGATGGATTTTTTTGAGTGTGTATATAAGCTTCTGTTTTCCAGTTTTGTTTTGGTTTTAATGTTTTTAACACATTGATGTATCTTAAGAACTGAGCCCTACCTATTGTGCGAACAAAGTCCTTAATTGTTAGATCAGTTATATTGCCTGTAATATCAAACGTATCACTGAAGCTTGTATTTGCTGAAAATGGTTTTAACTGGCTGTCTAAAATTAAAAGCCAGTCATTTATCTGGCTGAAAGCTTCACCGAGCACACTTGCTTGTAGTGCATTTGCTCTTTGTTCGGTAATGTTGGTATAGATACCTGTTACTTTTATTGGCTTATTTGCTTCATCAACTTCGACGACACGGCCAATGTCCTGATACCATAACCACTTACCATTTTGATGATTTAAACGGTAGGTGATATTCCATTGTTCTTGATTTGATTGTTTTGCAAAGGCATTCCAATGGTTTAAGTAGGCACTACGGTCTGCTGGATGAATAAAATCAAGGAACTCAATGAGGGCTAAACTCTCGTTACTCTTGTGGTAACCCAGCTCTGTCACAAAGCGATTATTTAAAAGCGTTTGCTGGCTTAAATTGGCTTCCCATACCCCACTTTTGTTACTGCTCAGTGCTAATTCAGTTTGTTGTTGCGATTTAACAACATCAGCATGCGCTTTATTCAGTACTTGTTGACGTGCTCTGTATTGCCAAAAAAAGAAAAAGAGTATGGCAAAAATGAGCAGCACATAACCTGTTATCGCAACTGGTGAAGACCAAGGTGCATAGGCAATATTAAACTGTAATTGTCTTGTTGCTGAACTGACTTTGGAGCTCTCGGAGTTAGAAGCAACAGACAAGATATATTGTCCGGGAGGTAGCTTGGTAAAAAATACTTTGTTAGTGGTTAATTTGTCGTAATTTAATGACGTTGGTCCCTCTAAAGTTACTTTATAAGTTGTTTTATCCTTATTGATAGTATCAAAGTTAGAAAAGCTAACCTCAAGACCGATGTCTTCAGCAGTCATTTGAAGAGGGTTATTGATATATTTGTATGGATGATAGTTCAGCTCGCGAGAGAGCAAAGAAACATGAGTAATTTCAGTATTTATCGCATCTAATTCTGTTGGTGAAGTTAAAAAGTCTTCAGGTGCGATTAACAATAAGCCCCTTGTCGAACCAAAGCCAATTTGGCCATTGTCTAGCGTTGCATCGGCATCAACATTAAACTCATTAGCTGAAAGGCCATCACGGATAAAATACGAATTGACACTTCTTGAACTTAAATCAATTCTATACAGGCCATTTTGCGAACTAGCCCATAAAAAACCAAAGCGGTCGATTTGTAAGCCATACACTGATTTTGCATTGAGACCAGATTGAGTGCCTAAGCGATGTTTAACAGCGTAGGAGTGAGAGTCAACAGCAATTAACCCTTCGTTAGATGAAGCCAGCCAAAGTGTATCATTGTGGTCAATAACCCAATCATCAATCACAGAAAATGTGAGTGGATTGAAGTTTTCGACTTGATAAACAAGTGTCAATTTTTCAGTTTGCTCATTATAACGATACAAATGGCCAGACATACTTAACAAATAGTCGTTAGGGTGACTCGAGAGCGGCTTTAAAAAAGAGTGCGCATTGATAATATCGACTTGTTCTTTTAGTCCCTTAATAGTTCGTAATTCACCTGTTTTACCATTGTAGCGATAAAAGTTTTCTTGAGTAATAAATGCAAATTGATCTGAACCTAAAGTATGAAAGCCCCAACTTGGCTCATTTTCTAATATATTAATCACTTCTTTACTGCCTTTTAAAGGCACTAAATCACCGCTGATCTTATCAAAGAGCGCTAAGCCTCTGTACTTCATAAGCCACAGAAAGCGTTCAGATGGTTCTATTTCTGCCTGTGCAATGCCATATACAGCATGTTCTCCATGAAAGGCTTTTATATCGTCATTAACTAGGTAAGGGCTGATGGAGTTTGTTAATTGGTTATACTTCAGCATGCCATTTTCGGTGCCGAACCAAATAATGTTTTCGCTGTCTTGCAATACCGCCCAAACACTATTGTTGACATTACCAGAAGTAGACGTTGATTCGATATGCTTAAAACGCCTTGCTAAGGTGGACCATGTAAAAACTCCCTGCGAACGAGATGCAAGCCATAGCAATCCTGTTTTATCAATCATCACGTCGACAATTGTATTGTCGGTCATTAAAAATTTACTTTGCTCATAGCTCAAAATAAATTCGGCGGATAGAGTTTCCCTATTAAATTCGAATAAGCCTTTTTCAGTGACAATATACTCACCAAATTTACTAGATGCGAAATCCCAAATATTTAATTCAGGAACCAATAGTTTGGTTTTATCTACTGCGAGAAGTTTATCTGCATTAAATGGAATGTTGTACATTCCTTCGACTGTACCAACTAACAGACCTAATTGAGGATCCAGATGCAAAAATTTTGCGTTTTTATTATCGTTATTTAATTTATTTTTATCAGCAAGCTCAATACGAGAAACATGATCATCCACTAAGTTTTTTGAAAAAAGTCCTGCGGTTGTTCCAATGTATAAAAAATTATCATGCAGAGCTAAAGCACGAATAAAGTCATCTTGCTTATCGATTGAAAACTCATGCAAAAACTTTTTGGTTTGCTTATGGTAAGAATAAAGGTGCTGATTGATTGCGAAAAAGAAATGACTGTCATCTTCTTCGAGTGCAAGAATAGGGGAAAAATAAACATCTTCAGGGGTTAGTTTTCCTGAATAGACTTTTTCGACACTGAGTGTTTTTGGGTTTATGAAGTAAGCACCTGAAAACTCAGTACTCACAAAAATCTTGCCATCACTGGTTTTAGTCATAAAAGTGATCTGTCGTTGATCAAGCATATATTCGCCAGCAAAAGCGGCTACTTGATAGCCGTCATATCTATTTAAGCCTTGATAAGTGCCAACCCAAATAAAGCCTAAATCATCTTGCACGATTTTAGTAACACTACCTTGGGTTAACCCTTCATCTGTAGAGATCCGCTGCATTTGCAAAGCATAGTTTTGTGCATTCACTGAAAAGGTGAGCGTGAAGAACAGCAAATTGAATATCAAAAGAAAAAGTTTAGGCACCGACTGATTAACCCTAAATTATTATTTGCATATAATTTTTAACAAAATATAGCACAATTATGAATGTTATTGAGTCAGCTGAAAAGATAAATTAGTAAATGTTTAATTAAGGTACAACATAGTGTTAGCTGTGCTATAAATAGCCCATAGGCAACCTAAGGGAAAGTTATGCGTCATTCATTTATAAGTCAAAAGAATCATGCCTTGTTATTAATTATTGACCTTCAAGCAGGGCTTGAGCCTGTCATAAGCGACTTTGGCCAAGCTGTTAATTACACCGAAAAGTTGATAAATGCAGCTAAAGCTTTAGACATTCCGTATTTATTTACTGAACAAAACCCAACCAAGTTAGGTAAAAGTAGTGAACAGCTTTTACCCTTCATAAATGGTAATAATTGCTATCACAAAATACATTTTAGCGCATGCCAAGAAGTGCAATTTAACCAACAATTAGCTGGCTTCAATCGTAAGCAAATAGTGGTGACGGGTACAGAGTCGCATGTGTGTGTACTGCAAACCTGTTTAGACTTAATTGCTAATGGCTATCAGGTGTTTGTGGTTGAAGATGCCATTGCATCACGCAACGAAAAACACAAAGAGTTAGCAATTAAGCAGCTATTGGCAGCAGGTGCTATTATTACCTGTACAGAAAGTGTGATATTTCAATGGCTAGAAAAAGCAGGGACCGATCAATTTAGAGCATTATTGCAATTAATAAAGTGAACCACGATGCGGTTCGAACCGTATTGGCTCGATTAATTGTATTTTTGTAAAGTATTTAATCATTAAGGCTTTATCTATGACGAGTGTGCGCCGCCTTTTTACTTATTTGTTCCTTTTATTGTTTGTTGAGTCTTTGGTTTTAGGCTTTATCTATTCGACCTTGATAACGGGTGTAGTAACTGGTTTATTATTGCTGTCTTTACCACTTTGGATGCTCCATCAATACCCAACGAGCAAATTAACAGCCCACGTTGTTGCTGCCGGTTGCATGATGTTTTCGTTTTTACACATCCAACAAAGCTACGGCCTCATTGAAGTACATTTTGAAATTTTCATTTTAATGGCCGTATTGATCATGTTTGTTGAATGGCGCGTGTTTATAACTGCACTTGCTTTTGTGGCCGTTCACCATTTGAGCTTTTATTTTTTACAGATCAACGAAGTTGGCTTATATGTTTTTGACCCAGACCGATTGTACTTTAGCACCGTACTTATCCATGCTGTGTATGCCATTGTTGAAGCAATTGTAGCGGGTTACATTGCTAAAACCCTTCACCGCGAACGCAGTTCTGGCTTATCGTTAAGTACAACGACTGAGCAAATAATGGCTGACGAAAACAGCATTAATATAAGTTTAAGAGCAGACGACTCCCACAGTGAAGCCGTGGCGGGCTTTAACCGCTTACTGGGTTTTGTATCAAGTGTGATCGGTGATGTTCAAAGCCAAAGTAGTGTTTTAAAAAATCAGTCTAAACAATTGCTTGAAGTACACGACGAGTTACATGAGCAAGCACTTCATCGTGAGCAGTTATCTGCAGATATCGCGCAGTCAGGCGAGCGAGTCGCCGAAGGCTTTGCCCAAGTTGAACAAGAAAGTAATGAACTACAAACACAATTTGAGCAGCTCCATTTAAGTGCTACAGAGGCACTCAATGAAGTGGCGAATACCGACAGCAAAACAGCTGAGCTTGCTAATAATCTTCAAGAGGCTGACCAAAATATTAGCCAGCTGGTGAGTGCATGTTCGCATATCTCAGAATTACTCAATGAAATTTCGTCAATTGCTGAGCAAACAAACTTACTTGCACTAAACGCTGCAATTGAAGCCGCCCGTGCTGGAGAACAAGGCCGTGGCTTTGCGGTGGTGGCTGATGAAGTGAGAAACTTGGCAACGCGCAGTAAACACACGACAGATAAAATAACCAATACGCTTGAAAGTTTGATGCAAAATAGCGCCTCATCAACTAAGTCGATGCAGGGTAGTGTTGCGCTTATAGAGCAGTTGTCGGCCATTAGTTCGCAGATGAAGTTGCAAATTACCGAGATGACAGAGCAGGTGAATGTTGCTGCAAGCAGCTCACAATCGGTTGCACATGTAGTGCAAAATCAAGCGGGTAATACGCGTGCTATTGCCGATAATTCACAAGCCTTAATTGCTAACCAAGCCAACGATAATCTGATGATTGAAAAACTCACCGATCGCGTACAGTTAATTGATGTAAGTATCGATGTACTGGAGCAAGGTATTGCTAAATTCAAATAGCAAATGGCTGATAATGGCAACTCTACTTTGGGTTGCCTCTGTGGCATTAGCCTTGGTATTTGCTTATTCTCAACAAGCAAGCACCTTTGATCCAGATAAAAAGCTGGCAACAGCTAACTGGCTGACTACATTTCAACAAAGTATGGGACTTGGCATCACCCATACAGATACCTTGTACATTATTGATGAAAATACCTGTGTATGCTCAGAGCGCTCACAACCGCACATAACAAGCCTTAGCAGCTATGCAGCAGAGCACGGTATTGAAGTAATAAAACTTAAACCAACATCTGCGGTTGCTGCAATATTACCCGCTCAACCTGCCGCAGTACTTGTTTCTGAAAATCAACAGCTTGTGTATGCAGGGCCATTATCAAAAGGACTCGCGTGTTCAAGTCAGAATGGCTTTGTTGAGTTAGTAATTGCAAACTTACGAGCGGGTTTTAATAGCCAGTTTATTAATTCAGACGCCGAGGGATGTTATTGTGAAATTAATTGAGCTTGAAAGGTAAGTAAAAGAGGCCAAGTATGTTGGCCTCTGTATTTAATATTTATTGAATTTGGCCTCGTATCTCACCGCTTGGGTTTGCAGGGGTATGAATGTTTACATAATGACCGCCTGAAGCTAAAACTGAAAAGATATCGGCGTCTATCATTAAGCCTGTGCTACTCATCCAGCGATTCATATCATCACTGTCTTGTACAAGTGGAGCTAACACTGGGCCATTTTCACCTGCTACACCGGTATGAATATGGGCAGCAGTTGCATCGCTTACACCTGATGTAAGCACTTGCAACTCAACACTGTAATCATTGGTATTCACTAGCGCATAACCATCGCCAGACGCATCCGTTGTGACCGCAGGTACTTCTTGTTCACCACTTAGCGGAAAGGTGACAAACACATAGTTGTCGGTAAGGATTTGACCGCGAAGTTCGCCACTTGGGTTAGCAGGAGTATGCACATTAACGTAATGACCACCTGATGCAAGTACTGCAAAAATATCTGCATTAATCATGGTATTTTCAGGTGTTTGCCATAAGTTCATGTTATCGCTTGATTGCTCTAACGCGGCAAGAACGTCGCCATTGGTGCCTATACGACCCGTATGAATGTGAGCAGCAGTGGCGTCACTCACACCTTCGGTTAACGCTCTTAATTCTAGATGGTAGTTATCCATGTTAACTAATGCATAACCACTACCTGATGCCATCGTATCAACCGCTGGAACTTCTTGCATACCACTAAGTGGGAAAGTAACGAGTTGATAGTTATCTGTTAGGATCTGACCTCTAATTTCGCCACCCGTGTTAGCAGGTGTATGTACGTTAACGTAATGACCACCTGATGCAAGTACCTCGAAGATCTCTGCGTTGATCATGGTATTTGCTGGCGTCATCCACATGCCTGCATCAGTTGTTGACTGCTCAAGCGCTACTAGAACGTCGCCATTGGTGCCAATCCGGCCAGTATGAATGTGTGCACCTGTCGCATCATCAACACCCATTGTGTTTACTAATAGCTCTAAGCCATAGTTATCCATGTTAATTAATGCATAACCTTCACCACTTGCATCAGATTCGACAGCAGGAACTTCTTGCTCACCGCTTAGTTTAAAGCTCGTAAAACCATAGTTACTGGTTAGGATTTGCCCACGAAGCTCGCCGCCAGCATTAGCAGGTGTATGAACATTGACATAGTGACCGCCAGAAGCCAGCACTGCAAAAATATCCGCGTTGATTTGTGTGTTGCTTGGTGTCATCCAGACGTTACTGTCGTCCATTGATTGTTCAAGAGCCACTAATACATCGCCATTAGTCCCGATACGACCTGTATGAATATGCGCAGCACTTGCATCGTCTAAGCCTGATGTTACAACAGTAAGCTCTACGCTGTAGTCTGTTGTATCAACAAGGGCATAACCATCACCATCAGCCATGGTGCTGACCATAGGCACTTCTTGATTACCACTTAAGTCAAAGGTCGCAACTGCATAGTTGTCTGTTAAGATTTGGCCGCGAATTTCGCCACCGGCAAATTCAGGCGTATGAACATTAACATAGTGACCGCCGTCTAAAAGTACTGCCAGAGTGTCGCTGTCGATCATGGTATTTTCTGGTACAACCCAGTCAGTCATGACTTCGTCGTCTTGCTCTAAAGTTACGAATACGTCACCATTTGAGCCTAATTTACCCGTGTGGATATGAGCTGCTGTTGCGTCATCAACACCCATAGTCACCGCGCGAAGCCGTAATTCTGTCGTGGCGCTGTCATAAGATGCATAGCCATAACCCATTGCGTCACTGTCGTTCATAGGCACTTGTTGATCGCCATTTAAAACAAACGTGATGATACTCGTTGTATCTGGCACAATTTGCGCACGAAGTTCACCGTTTGCATACTGTTCGGTATGAAGGTTTATATACCAATCGCCATCCATTAAATCAGCAATTAGGCTTTCATCAAGGTCGGTAATTGCGACTTCATACATACCATCGGTAGTGGCTTCAAATGCAAAAGCAACATCGCCATTAGCGCCCAAATCGCCGTCGTGTATGTGTGCTGCGCTAAAACCTTCGACTGAGCTTGCATCAAGTGTTGCACGAAATTGCATTAAACTTTCGTCAAGCTCTACCGTTGCAGTCGCTGTTTGCATTGAGTCATTCATTGGCACTTCTTGTTTGCCACTTAAAGTTACAGAATAGGTTTTACTTGGAGTGAATTCTTGAACTGGGGGAGGGGTAACAACTTCGGTATTATCGTCATCATCATCGCTACACGCGGTGAGAAAAAGTAAGCTGCTAGCCAGTAGTATGTATTTCATCGTTGTTCCTTATATCTTTGTATGTTCGGACGTTACGACGTGTCCACTTCAATAAGGCGTACGGACGGTGTTTAAAAAAAGATCAAAAAAGGTTGTTTAAAAGTTAAAAAGTAGTTCTTTAGTGTTGGTTTATTTGAAATGAGGATTCAAAAGTTAAAGTTTAATAACGCTAACTTTAGAGGATTTTACATATTTAGCCGTATAATGGCTTTTGGGTTTTAAATGGGTACGGATCGTGCATCTAGTTTGATTTTAAAAAGTTTATAGCTAAACGCCAAAAAATTAACGATAGGAAAACTATGCAGCTAACTTCGTACACATCTTCATTCCTAAAAGAGCCATTATTAGATCAGCAAAATAAAAATGAGCTAAACCCAGCAAGTGAAAGAGCAACAAACCTTCAAGGCTCTAAACAACAAGAAGCGGGCGTTGATTCTGAACCGGAAGTTGAGGCTCAACCAAAGACATCACAAACACAACAAGAGCTAGTAGTAAAAATAAAGGAGTTACAAAATAAGATTAATAGTTTAAAAAGCAATAAAGACCTAGCTCCAGAACAACGAGAAAGTGAGTTACTAGAGCTTAATAAACAACTTGATGAAGAAATAAATGCAGTCCAGCTTGCCGTAAAAAGTAATGTTTCTACGATGATAAACTCATTGTTTGCTCCTACGTCTAGTAATCACTCTGGTATGCTGTTTAACAATAAAGCGTAAGTTTAAGGCAAAGCGCTTGTTCGCAGTTACTTTGCCAATTGCATATTTATAAGTCCGCTAAATTACATACTTTATAAGTGAGTAGATGAGAGTACATATAAAGGTAAATAGGAAGAACCATTTTATGTGAACTGTTATTGGTGACCCGCGTTTGGCTGTTCTGATCATAGTTACTGGGTAATCATACTCAACAAGTGTCTTGAAAAGCTCAGGATGTTCTAAGCTCCAGTCATTTAAAGGAATTGAATCACCATAGCGAGTTTTAAAAATAACAGAAAATAGATAGGCACGCCTAGGTTGTGGATCGTTAATATCGTAGCCGCTTTTGGTGCGTGTAAAATTCCATACGGCCTCAACATTAAGTAAATCTTCTCTTTTAAGTGTTCGTGCTTTTCTGTCATCGAATAAAAGTGCAGGCAGGTAAACCTCTTCTTTGTTTATTTTAATTTCGCACAAGGGAGATTCATGGATGAAATAACGCTTATTGGCAATAAACATCTGAATTAAAAAATAACTAAGATAAGTAATGACCACAGCGGCAATTGCACCTGCACCGGATTGTGTTTTCCAAACAAGGTGGCAAGCAATAATGAAAATAACGGCAGTAATTAATTTTGCCTTGAATTTCTGTGCTTTCGGTAAAGGCACTGCGCATCTTATGATAGGTATTTCAGGTTGCACTTTCGTTTTTATGAAAGTCTGAAAAAAGATTGAGTTAAAGTTATCACGGGTTAATTCAAAAGTAGGCGCTTCCATGTGTCCTCGATTACTGATTTAGTGTTAGACGTAAAATAGCAAACGCAGTGCTTTACTATCAACTAAAAACACCAGATTGTGTTTAAGTTTGGTTGGAGCATAACTTGCTTTTTATTGGTATAGTAAGTTACTGATAAATATGTAAATGTGAACTGGTGAAATGATAGATTATTTTCTTATTATTTTGATGGTACTTTCGGCTGTTTTATTTTTGTTTGTAATGGTTTTGTTTATCTTAGCTCCAAAATACGCAAAAAAAGAGCTTTTCATAAACTACTACAGTGGAACAGGTGCAATTTATCATGGTTTTAAGCTGTTCAGAGTTGAATCCTATCGGGAAGACAAAGTGTGGGCTTGTAAAGCCATTAAATACTCATCTATAGCAATTGTAGTAATGTTTTTCATTATGGTTTTTTTAATAAAATTGAATGGAGTTCAACAGAGCTAGGAGTTGGCTCTTGTGTTTCTTTCGTGGATTATGGTTAAGCACTATGCCAAAAAACGTAACAGTTTTTTTCTGAGCTAATCGAAGAGACTCAAGTTAAATAGTGGAGATACTATGAAGTATTTAATTTTTATCCTTTTATTCCAAAGTGGCATTTGCATGGCGTTACAGCCCATATCAGAATATTGTGAAGACACTAACTTGTTAAGCAGTTTTGCTGGTGATACCTTTGCAGCAACAAATTGCTTGGCTTATGGATTTAATGCGGAGAATGCGTTCTTTTCTAAAGCTATTAATACAAGTATTAGATTTGAAAAAATTAAGCCTGCAATTGATACATTTGTCAAAATTGTCAATACCGATGGAGGGTCATCCTTTGACAAACAAGAAGTTTTTTATAAGTACGTTGGGGAAATAGATAGTTTCTCAGTGCCTCTATTTGGGAGCTATGATGAATTCGAAGATGCTAAAGCTTCATTAGTATTTTCGATTAACTACACAACTCATTGTAACATATCAGTTTTAGATTACAGTGGAGATGATAAATTCATGATTGGATATAAACTTAATCGAATGACTGATGAAGGTAAATATAACTATGATTATTTGTATATAGAGCTCCCTAAAGAAGCAAAAATAAATAAAGCGGATAGTGATGGTTTAATAGATGCTTTTTGTCATAATGATTTAAGCTTTAAAAATAAAGAATAATGGTAAGTAGCTTTTATCTATCCAAAGAGGTCGAGCTACATTTTCCTTCTAAATCATAATAACCACTTCAGTTTAGTCTTTAATTTAGGTAAAAAAGAGAGGCCTGAACCCATTTTGTGTTCGTTCGATATTTGCTCGGGGAAAAGAAACTAGCATGGTTCATACGGCAACTTCGGCCCATAGATTAGCCATAGGAGATTTAGTTAATGTATGAACTTTATTTTCAGTCTGATTTTTCAGGCACCAGGCTTGGGTTTTATTTTTCACTTGTTTGTTCTGTTCTACTAATATTGTGCTGCCCGAAAATAAAATACTGGTACGAAAATAAACTACAGTTTGAAAAGAAAGTTAACTTCTGGTTTGGCTTCTTATTTTTATTTGGCTTTTCTGTAATGCAGTCACTGTCATTTTATTGCCTAGTATTAAAATCTAATGACATAGATTCTGGAAATTATTCTACAGTTGAAGGAGCTATTGAAGATATTCAAATTGTTGAAAGAAATAGTAGAGAAGAGGTTTTTACTGTCGATGGAGTACGCTTTAAGTACAATGATTACGGAACTGAAAACTCCTTTTTTGCGAATAGAAAGCATGATTCAGATACAATCCAAGAGGGGCGAGTTGTTAAAATTGCTTACCTTAGAGAAGGAAATGAAAACCTGATTTTTGAGTTGAGTGTCAAAAAGTAGTGTTTTAGGATGCAAACCAATAGAGTCAGGTCTTTCTTTTTACCTTTTAACTAGTCCAAAGTTGTATATAAGCAATGGTTTAATAAAAGTTCTCAACGTGTTGGGCATTTTGTGATGGGAAAGCTCAAGCTCCGGAATGAATTTAAACCGATAAAATGTTACTTCGATTTGGCAAATCTAAAGCGATAGCAAGCCGAAAATTTGCGCTAGCTATTTGTCGAGCAAAGAAAAGAATTGGATGATTATTTTCAATTACACTATTCGCGTGTTAGTAAGATTGTTGCAAAAGGCAAGACCTGATCCCTAGATGCTTGCTGACACTGCTACAATCTCAATGACTCCAGTTGGTAAATAATGGACAAAATATTAGAAAAATTTTTACGTAAGCGTAAGCTGGCGATAAAAAATCCTGAAAAGTATAGAAAGGTTTATATAAATAATACAAAAGAGCTTAATTTTTATATTGAGCAAGGAGAAACG
>NZ_JACDWV010000076.1:0-1580 GCF_016464105.1 Pseudoalteromonas sp. bablab_jr010
ATAGACATAATGACTCCCACACGGTGCTAGCCTCCGCTTTTCGTGGGTTAGCTTAATGACAAAGCCAGAGCCATAATTAGTTTGTCAAATAACTAAACAGCAGAGGCTAGCATGAACAAACATAGCATACTTTTTATCGGACTTGATACACATAAAGAATTCAATGAAGTCGCCTATATTGAAGACCATCGAGGCGCACAACCTGTGCACTTTGGTAGAGCGCCATCATCTAAAATAGCCGTTAAAAAACTAGTTCGTCACTTTGAATCTAAATACCCTGATGCAACGCTTCACTTTGTCTATGAGGCTGGCCCCTGCGGTTACTGGATTTATCGGTTAATCACTAGCCTTGGTCATTGCTGCTATGTGGTTGCCCCTTCTCTCATTCCTAAAAAACCAGGTGAACGTGTTAAAACCGATAAACGTGATGCCATGAAGCTCGCAAAGCTACTTAAAACAGAAGACCTTACACCTATTTATGTGCCAGAGCCGGAAGATGAAGCTGTTCGCGATTTATCTCGCGCCCGTGAAGTTGCCATGAAAGATTTAAAAGACGCCAAATATCAACTTAAAGCGCTATTACTGCGTAATAATATAAATTATGCTGGCACTGCTAACTGGTCGCTCAAACACCTTCGTTGGCTTACAGAGCTTGTATTATCTCACCCAGCACAGCAACTTGTTTTACAAGAATTTATACAAACAATATCTGAAAGAATGGCACGTTTAGAGCGTCTTGATAATGAATTAACACACCATGTTCATCAATGGCGTTATTACCCTGTCGTAAAAGCAATACAAGCGATGCGCGGCGTTCGTCTATTAGTTGCAGCAGGTGTTATTGCTGAGCTAGGCGATTTATCGCGCTTCGACCACCCTCGTAAACTAATGAGTTACCTTGGTCTTGTACCTAGTGAACACTCAAGCGGCGGAAAACGTCATATCGGTGCGATAACAAAATGTGGCAATGGTAGGGCTAGACGCCTCCTTATTGAAGGTGCGCACACATACAGGTATGCCGCTAATATCTCCACAGATATGCAAAAACGACAAGAAGGGTTGCCAAAGCAGATTATTGATATCGCATGGAAAGCACAACTTAGGCTCTGCAAGCGCTACAAAAAGTTAATCAGTAAGGGAAAGCATTATAACCTTGTAGTCACAGCAATTGCGCGAGAAATGATCGCGTATATCTGGGCTATAGCAAAAGAAGTGGTACTGACACCTGTTGATCCAAAACTAAGATTAGCAAGAGTACCTGCATGATGAACGAATTAGAGTTAATGCATTGGGTCAAGCATCGGGTGTGGCACAACCACCGAGGGCGTTAGGATGGCAATGCAGCTAACGCAGCATTGAACCACGAACATAGACTGAAGACAGGTGCCACGACGAACTAAGTAAGGTCTGCTCTGTTACTAGAAATAGTAATAACCAACGAATATCAGCATGAAAACCGACGACATTACTTGCTTCATCCTATGTATTAACTCGCTCTAATTCGAGCTGAAGAAATTATGGCTTAAAAAGTTAGGCAAGGATCAGTGCGTTTAACTTGACTGTGGGAGTCATACCAACGC
>NZ_JACDWV010000077.1:0-417 GCF_016464105.1 Pseudoalteromonas sp. bablab_jr010
CTGTATTGTTGACTACTTTGGCGTATTTGACGATGCAGCAAAAGCACTAGAGTTTGACGAAGAAAGCGTACAACAAGTTATTTCTAACCTAAGTGAGTTACGCGTCAAACTACCAAAAGCAATGACTGATACGCTAGCCCATTTTGAAGGTGTAGACAGAGCTATTGAGGGATTTGAAGGCCTAGAGGCCGCACAGAACGCTATAAGCACCGATGATAAGAAAGACGCCTTTGCGCTAGATTTTAAATACTTGGCTAAGCTTTGGGAGTCGCTTTCACCTGATAGTGTACTTGATGAATACAACGAAGATTACAAATGGCTAGCCCAGGTTTATGAGTCGGTAAAACCTGCCTCAGATAACATTGGTAAGTTGTTATGGCTAACGCTAGGCGCACAAACAACACAACTCATACACGA
>NZ_JACDWV010000078.1:0-106413 GCF_016464105.1 Pseudoalteromonas sp. bablab_jr010
AATATCAGCATGAAAACCGACGACATTACTTGCTTCATCCTATGTATTAACTCGCTCTAATTCGAGCTGAAGAAATTATGGCTTAAAAAGTTAGGCAAGGATCAGTGCGTTTAACTTGACTGTGGGAGTCATACCAACGCTTGCCTAACCGGCGCGAAATAGCAGGCTAAAATTAGCGATGAAGGAGCGCAAGCCTGCTGTTTTGCGTCCTTTGGTTTAGGCACTTGTTATAATTTTATTTTCGATTAAACTTTTGCAACATTACATCAAAGTCAACTACTGAGGTACCTGCCGATGTCGACGATAGATTCATAGACTTTGCCGATTCATTTACAACCCAACTAGCACCACCTTTAGGTAATTGTGTTGAATAAAATTTGTAAATTTTGCGATAGCCATACTTTGCCTCAAGCTCCGATATTACAGCCATAATATGATTATAAACGACCTTACCGAATCCAATAGCTTCATCTACTGATGGAATATATCCTTTATGGATTACCTTATTTCTAAAACCTCGATCTTTGCTACTTAGCTCTGGTGGTAATTCACCAAGTGATGATAAGTAAAGGTACGTAAAGGCACCAAGTTGACGTTCTGATTGATTTGAGATTGTCTTCCACGCTTGGTCTGATAACTCTGATGAAATATTGGCATTCTGCATTTGGAATTTAATAAAGAACTCATAAAATCGCTCTAACGAGCTTGCAAACGACGATACTGACTCTCTTGTATAACCGTCACTTAAAGCATTCATACCCAAGTCATACAAAATTTCGTATTTTGCTGCATTCAACACTACCGAATACTCGTGACCTTTAGGGCACCTGATTTCATGCACTCCGCTATCATGAAGCATATGGGGTGTCAGTCTAAAACTAAGAGACTGCATTCCAGTACTATCGAATGCTTCTTGCATACAGTAAGGACAAACATGATTTATCCGCACGAGGAGCCTCCAAAATTATAACAATTTTATAGTGCGCTCGTCGCGCATCTTTCTGCCGATGTTACGCGTATGTATTAATAAATCTATTTTTATCAAATAACGTAATGCATTGCCAACCATAATATTTTTATTGACACTAGAGGTACTCTGAAAAAGAAAATGCGCTCGTCGCTCATTTTCTTGAATATGGGAGCACAACAACAAAACTGTATATTAATACAGTTGTTTATATCATCACCAACATAAAAGTTAGTGGAATATCAGATTATGGAGTAGAGCCAATATCATTAAGTTCATCACTGTATCTGATAGCTCAAAGGTGATCTATAGAGTATTTACGTTAACTGACAATGGGGCAAAGACGAGTTATATACATAACCCGTCTCTGGACAAAAGTGTTTCAGCTTCTTCGCTAAATTAGCTGAAAACGGATTAAATAAAGTACGGGAAACCTTAAAAGGCAGAAGGAAGAATCGGCCCTCGCATTTTACCTTTCTACAAACTGTTTTGCTCGATCATGACGGTCTCCAACAAACTTGCTATATGGTTTCAAAGACTCCTCACTACATCCAAATATGTTTACATAAGCACCTTTAGCAATCTTTGTATTTAACTCATTGACATCATCAAGGGTTAATATTGATTCCCCGCCAGGAAAACGATGGGAACTGCTAACCATGATTGCAATTGTTGGAGACAACGGATAGTACAAGTCCAATTGGTCATCCTCTGGAGGCGTCATATCATTAGTCAAACCCTTATGAACGTTTATCACTGGATTATCCGACGTGATAAACGGTTGAGTAGTCTCATTTAATAGAAGGCAATAATTGTCCTCTTTTCGAGATACGAACATTGAGTAACCAAGGTTTTGACCTAGCATATGACTTATAAACCACCAACACTCAGTCGATATATGATGCACTAATTTTGCTTGTTCAGAATCATCTTTTGACATAACCAGTAGTGCGATGTCGCGAAATGGTTTTGTTCTAGTGAACTGGTGCCCAAGATAATTACAAAAAGCAGTCAATTGCTTCATATCATCTAAGCAAGACAAATCTCGATTAATTAGCAGAGAAATGGTCTTCCCAGCGCTGCTTTCATAAGCAGTATGCAAATTCTCTAGGGTATTATGTTTATGCGCTTCGATTTCCTTCTCTGTTTCCACGCTCTTCTTACCACTCGTTTGATAAAACTCCTCCATTTTCTGAATTAATAGAAATTTTTGGAGCAGCTCCATATTTTGTTTATGCAACTGACTTTCGGAAGATATCATTCTGATTATCTTTACATGATCTTTAGTCAGTGGCTTGATTTGGTAAAAGTGCTTCTCCTTCGCAACCATCTTTACACTATCATAAGCAAAACCACCTTTAGCCTTCTTAAACCAGACTTTATTTTTGGTATCACCTATAGCCCAGTTTCGTAAATAGTTAGCCCATACATAATGATGTTCCTTTTTTAGCTGATGTGCTTTCTTCAACGGCTGTTCTTGTAGCATAATACTTTCCATTGCAGGGATTGAACAATTAGTGTGCCATAGTCGAGTGTATTAACAATACTATAGTGACAAACGGATTTTACCCACCTAGTTAAATGCGTTATCTAAGTAAGTTTTCAAGGTTTATGGTATTACTAAAACTAAGTTCAATTATACTTTTCCGCGTCGAGTTGGTATTAAATTGAAACACATAATGGGGCAGAACCAATTTAGGTAGTCTGTCAGATATAATCACATCAAGAAAACGAAACTGACAGATTACATTCAGACTAATTCAATTTAGATTGTTACACCTAAATTTTACTAGCACCAAGGCTTCATTCTGATCGCCGATATTAGAATTAAGCTTTCTTTATGATACAAGAAGACTTGCTTTCAGCAATCATAGTATAAGTTAACGAAGAAATCATTTCAGTCAAATAGCTTACTTATAGTCATCAGGGTTTAGTGGCTCCACGCGAGCTAAATAGCCGTGTACTTTTATTTGTTCATCAGTTAAAGATTGATCTGAAAATTTTTCAAGTTCAATTGAGCGCTTATCTTCAGTAAGCTTACATAATAGAATATCACCGATATTTAAATTACATTCCTTATTGTCAGGTAGTGGAATAGCCCCATTTTTACCTACTTTCACAATCATATATCAACCTGCGTATGGTATTTAAATAGTCTTGACTCTGTTTAAGGATATTAGAAAAAGACTTCATTCTGATCTCAATACTTAAATAAAGTCTTGATGATAAACTCGAATATTGAAATAAGCCTTCATTCTGATCTCAATACTTAAATAAAGTCTTGATGATAAACTCGAATATTGAAATAAGCCTTCATTCTGATCTCAATACTAAAATGAAACCTTGCTGATAAACTCGAATATTGAAATAAGCCTTCATTCTGATCTCAATACTAAAATGAAGCCTTGATGATAAACTCGTATATTGAAATAAGCCTTCATTCTGATCTCAATACTAAAATGAAGCCTTGATGATAAACTCGAATATTGAAATAAGCCTTGATTCTGATCTTAATATTAAGATGAAGGCTTAATTCTAGTTTCGAATATTTAAATGAACCCTTGATTCTGATCACCTGCAATCATATTTACGCGAATTATCAAATTTACTTTGTGCGCGTAACCAAAAATCGCAAGGCATTCCGGTTAACGTCTCAAGCCGTTTAGCCAAAGTAACTGTTACACTTATTTTCTCTTTAAGAAAATCATCGAATTGCTCGACCGATATACCTAGCAGCTTGCTGAGAGAATCATTACTCAATTCTTGAGCTTTTAGCTTATGCAAAAATAAATCCTCGAAAAATCTCGCTGGGTGCAGCATCTCTTTGCCATCTGGAATATCGACAATATCACTGACTTTAATTTCAGTAATGGATGTAAACTTTTCCAGGCTGCGAATTCTTGAAGTCATAAAGTCTACACCGGGGTTACACAGATTCTTATGCTTGTATGGGTTTTGATGTCGACCTTGGCTTGTCTGCAAACTGTCACTCGAAGCCTGGATTACTTTTGCACTCGGTATAGCGTTCTTTACCTCAGCAACAACTGATTCGACCAAATCAGCGTAGCTAGTCGCATCTCTACTGCATTCTATTGCTAATTTTCCGTCGTCTGAATGACTAATAATCGCGTCATCAAATCCCGCCTCGAAAAGACAATCGTCAATATCATCTAACGTTAAAAAGTCATTATTAATCTCAAACCTTATTGTTACTTCAATCATGACGGGTATACCTTTATTTTCGTCAGCAGTCACTTAAGCCTACACCATTAACTCCAATATAATCAAAATGACTACATCCATTCAGTTGATCCTGCTAATTCCTTAAGCTAGTTCACTTAGGTTTAAACTTAGTTTTATTAATATACGCATCTCAGAAAGTCTGGAGTTTTAAGAGTGCCAATTTCAAGTTGGATTTATAATTAAGTCTTATACCCTTCGTTTCAAGAAAGGCATTTAATCTGCTAGAAAAACATCACTTGTCGATTTCGTAATACATCGCCATCATATTTCTCTTTCAAAGGGTTAATGGCTTTTTGAACAGCTTCAGCAAGGTCATTTACTTCACTGTAGAGTATCCTGAGCGCCTCTACTTTTTCTTCCGCATTGAATATCTTTCTTGATTCATCAGGGACTATTAGCGCGTTTCTTTCATCATCAAGATATGAAATTATTAGCAAGTATGAACGCAAATTTTCGAGGAGTGTTAACGGTAAATATTGGCTACAAAGTAACCTTTCATTCATAGAATAGGCAATCGCAGCAATATCGTAACTAGTAAGCTTTTTTGCTTTTGATTTCTTATAATCTGGCATATCGGCAATGATGTTTTTCATTAACCGAGTTACTTTTTTAAGGTTACCACCGTACTGAGTATCTCTGTTATTTACCTTCTTGATGTGAAGAAAAGGCTTGTTCTCAATTAAAGCATGATTGTCTTTGTTGTAAATATTTACTGCTCTGAAGTGCTCAAGCTTTGAGCTTTGGTAGTCATGCGTATCGTGCCAACTGCTTGGAACGATATCCACTTTTCGTCTTAGGCTCCCCCCACTGAGGGCTATCGACTTTGCTCCACTGGTGTTTACTTCAGCAGCATGATAGCGAGATTTGAGTTTTGCTTCCGCCTGAAGTCTCAGCTCTTTTACTATATCAACCATTAACCGAGTATCGCTAGAATCAGAGTAGTAGGTGCCGGGCAAAGCTGGTCTTTGGATAGTAATTACATCCGATTTTAGTACCAACATATCTACGTCAGAATGGCCTTCGATATGGATATCCAATGCCACAGAGCCTTGCATTCTAGCTTCGGTATTGATTCCTGATGTTTTCAGCATTTCAATCAGTGTTGATGCTACTCGCTCGCCCTCAACTATAGAAATTCGTGTAGACTCTGGACTGACTGCCGCCATTGAACCAATCACATATTTTATAGCAGCAATTTCGTGTAACTGTTCATGCGCTTCTGCCAGTCTTGTGTCGCCAGAATACGAATATAGTCCTTTTTCCAGACGATCTCTCTCAGCTGTTCCTTGGCGACGGTTTTTTAGATTCGCTAGTCTATTTTCAAAGTTGATCATTATTGTTCCTTCCTTAAAGTCATTCTTCCAAAAGTCCTTCTACCATTACTATTAAAATAAGCGGCTTCACCTAGGTTTAAATCTTTGTTAAAAAATAATTCACAATAGCCTTTGTGGGAATTCAATTTATGATATTGATCAGTATCAGGGTTATTTGTATAGCTATAGTGAAGAATCCAACCACCCTTTGTTCCCGGCTTTTTCCCCAGAGTAGCAGTATAGCTCTCGCTTGAACTCTCTGCTGCTTGTAAGGTTATAGAAATTTTTTCCCAAGTTTGTTCGATATCTATTTCTGCATCCCAGTTATACTTTGTGGAACCATCTTCATTTAGCGTTTCACCTTTCACTGACCAAATACCACTAATATCAGGGATGCTAAAGAACGGAATTTTCCACCCAAACCGATCAAAACAATAATGAAGACCAAAATAAATTATGGCTGGAGTTATAATGGCTGTTGCGAATGCTTCTATGTTTGTCGCTTCGTATAACCAAACCAATAACGAAGAAACAGCACCTGTTAAAATTACAGATGCTACACCGAGCCACCTTCCAATAGCTGCTCTACTATGACCAAATATTGCGTAGTCGTGCATTTTTTTGCTCCTATAAATTCATTAATCAATTAGTGATAACGGAAGCCATTCCATCCAGCCGTTTTTTCGTCTTTTCCCACTTTGGCATTACCTGGCCCATAAGCCGATAGAACCGCTCACTGTGGTTATGCTCCGCAATGTGGCAAAGCTCGTGTAGGATCACATAGTCTATACACTCACGCGTAGCTTTGACTAGGTTAGGGTTCAGGGTGATTCGGCCATTGGGTGAACAGCTGCCCCATTGCGTTTGCATGGTCAGTACGCGTAGCGGTGGCCGTTCTTCTACCCAAAGGGTTTGTTCCAGCATGGCATCAAGGCGTTTAGCGAATGTCTCCTTAGCCCGCAATTTGTACCAGTCTGTTAATAGCTCTTTAACCTTGTCAGCGGACCTTGTTCTTACCGAAACTTCTAACTTGCCGCGTAGCAGTTTCACGCCTTGAACCTGCTCAGGCGCTTCAATCACTTTCAGAAGGTACTGTTTTCCCAGATAGTAATGGCTCTCACCGCTGATGTATTGCCGAGGTGTGATGAATTCAAGTTGTTTGCGGAAATCCCGAAGCTGCTCGTATATCCAGCGCGCACGTTTTTTAACAGCAGATAATACAGCTTCGTTTTCTGCCCCCTCAGGAGCCGCTACAATTACCCGGAAATCGGGATAAACCTTGATTAATATCTTGCCTGTGGCTTGCAGGCGCTTAACTCGCTCAAAAGTAATCTGCTCGTCACCATAGCGGAAGCTCATGGTATCTCTTTGAGGTTTAGTAGGTACGTTCATCTGGTTATACCCACTCAAAAACCATTTAATCCGACCCGGGTGATCTGAACAATCATCTCAACAATCTTCTTGGCTTGGTCCATTCCTCCTCCAATGGCTTTGCACTCCTGAAACATACGCGGCAATAGTTTTTTTCGAATGTCGGCTTCGACATTCTGCGGGTTGATAGAGTTTTCTGCAACAGAGGTTTCTACTGCCTGGTCAATTTCAAAGGCAACTTTTACCCACTTATCCTGAACTTGCTGGTCCAGTATAGCCAAAGTTTCAGGCAGAACTTTCTTGAACACACCAAAGTAAGCCTGAGCATGGCGATTTCCTGTAAAGGCATCAGGAATGTCGTTCAAGCGCCTATCTTGAACTTGCTCTTCGAATTCACGGAACAGCATGTACTGTTTCAGTGGGTGGTCGAATAGCTTTTCAGCATCAAAAATGGCTTGGCGCAACAGCTTGGAAAATGCTTCTTGAGCGTAAGGGTCATTCCGTAGTTCTTGTTCAATCATGCGAGTTACGCGAGTTTTGATGATATCGGTTTCGTTGCGAGTTTTATCTTCGCTCCAGTCTTCTGGCTGTTGCTTTTGCCCCATCTTACCGACTTCATACACGCCACCGGATTCTTTAACCTCTACACCCACCACATGCTTATCCAGAAGCTTTTTCACTTGTTCAGCGTATTCGTCGTAATCAATCCTCTCACCAGCATCTTGCTGCACCAGTTGGCGCAGACTGGAGAATTGCTTCACAGTTTCTTTGTAATGACAACGATCCTGGTCGCTAAAGCTCTTGTCTTCAAAGAAAGAGGCTGATTGCAGCGCTACCTTCAAGCAGCTGGCAAAGGCCGTGAGGGCTTCGTAGAAGTCTTCACGTACCTTTAGATGCACGTCAACCAGCTCTCCGCCACGCTCTTCAATCTTTGGAACCAGCACCTTTCGTAACTGCTCAATGTCGTTCTTGTTTTTGATGCCATTGAATATTGACCATAGCTGCTTATAGAGTTGTGGCAAGCGCTTGTACTCGGTACTCATCTGGTTATAGAGGCCTGCAATATCATTGATGTCATAACCCCCCTGAGTGCGGGAAGCCAAATCCTGATATTTCTGAATAGTGGTATCCAATTCCGCCAGAATGCCACGGAAGTCAATAAGTAAACCAAATTTTTTCTTTGGATGCAGACGGTTTACCCGTGCAATCGCTTGGATCAGGTTGTGCTCTTTTAAGGGTTTGTCGATATACAGCACAGCGTTTTTCGGCTCATCAAAGCCAGTGAGCAGCTTATCAACCACGATGAGTATCTTCAATGAATCATCTTTATCAAAGCGTTCAATCTGGTTCTTAGTGTAAGCTTGTTCATCCTGACAGCCAATATTGTCTTTCCACCACTGGGACACTTCGGGTGTGGTTGCCTCATCCACAGCAGTATTGCCTTCGCGGCTATCGGGTGGGCTCATCACAATGGCAGTTTCAAACAAGCCAGCTTCGTCCAGATACTTTTTGTATTTGATTGCAGAGGCTTTGCTGTCGCAGGCTAACTGGCCTTTCAAACCTTCATCGATGTTCTTTACGAAATGGTTGGCAATATCCAGGGCAATCAAACGAATGCGGTCATCAGCACTGTATACCTGGCCTTTTTGGGCAAACTTACGCTTTAGATCGGCCTTTTGTTCGTCTGAAAGCCCTTCGGTAATACGTTCAAACCAACTGTCTATGGCGCGTTCATTCACGTCTAAGTCGGGAATGCGCTCTTCATAAAGCAGCGGTGTAACAGTCTGATCTTCCACTGCACGTTGCATGGTGTAAGCATGCAGAATGGGACCAAACTTATTGGTGGTCTTGTCATCTCTTAACAGTGGTGTGCCAGTGAAGGCGACAAAGGCTGCATTGGGCAGCGCCTGCTTCATGCGGATATGGTTTTCACCCCCCTGACTGCGGTGGCCTTCATCAATTAGCACAATAATGTCAGAGCTATCGTTTACACACTCTGGCATTTTGGTAGCGGTATTAAACTTCTGGATAAGCGAGAAGATGATCCGCTCTGTACCTTTACCGATCTGTTCGGCCAAGCGTTTGCCTGAGGTTGCCATCGCTGCTTCTTTGTCTTTTTTACCGGCCAACTCACCGCCGGAAGCAAAGGTTTTGCTCAGCTGAGTTTCCAGGTCTACCCGGTCAGTCACCACCACAATACGGCACTGCTTCAAGCTTCCATGTAGAATCAGCGCCTTACTTAAAAACACCATGGTAAATGACTTACCAGAACCCGTGGTGTGCCATATTACCCCACCTTCACGTCCGCCGGTTACACTTCGGGTATTAATGCGTTCAATCAGGCGCTTGATACCAAATACTTGCTGATAACGGGCAATGATTTTGCCAGCCTTTTTATCGAACAATGTGAAGTAACGATTCATCTCCAGCAACCGGGTAGGGCTTAGCAGGCTAATCAGTAATTGATCCTGACCAGTAACAGCAAGTTCCCCCGCAGCGTTCAGGCTCTGGTACCAATCCAAGTCTTTTGCTGGGCGATGGTTGAACAAGTTCGCCAGCTGTTCCTCTTTTAGCGTTTTGTTTTTGATAGCGTGCATCTCGCTATCGGTGATGTCTTCTTCACGCCAGGCGGCCCAGAACTTAGCGGGAGTGCCATTGGTACCATACCTGCCCTCGTTGCCGTTTATGGATAACAACATTTGGCTATAAGCAAACAATAACGGGATTTCGTCATGCCGTTGGTTACGCAGGCTTTGTGAAATGCCTTCGTCAATTGTGGGACCCTTTTTGGTATTACTATCGGGGCGTTTCGCCTCAATTACCACAAAGGGAATACCGTTTACAAAGCACACTATATCCGGTCTACGGCTTTCCACTCCGCCAGAGCGGGTAACAGTAAACTCTTCGGTATATACAAAGCTGTTATTGACCGGGTTCTGCCAGTCAATCAGTGCAACCGTCGGGTTGGCCTTTTTGCCATCTACAAACTCAGTGACAGGGATGCCGTACAGCAAGTGGTTGCATAGGCGTTCGTTGGCAGTTAACAGACCCTCATTAAGCGCAGGGCTGCATACCTCGGCAATCAGTTTGTCTATAGCCTTTTCAGAAAGCGGATGGCTTTTACCTGCGAAAGTAAAAGTGCGTTTTTGAAGTTCCATGCGTAGCACCTGGCGTAAAACCACTTCATCGACCTTACCACCACGGGCGGCTAACGCGTGTTCAGGAGAGAGAAATGACCACCCTAGGTTGGTCAACAACGTCAGAGCCGGTAACTTGGCACTGTATTCTTCCTGAAATTTGGGTATGTATTGTGTCATTCTTTATCTCTCTTCAACCCTTGATACGCGAGGTGCAGTAAGTTCATCGGGTGAGTACCGAGTCACAGTCATAACCTGGTGGTAGGTGTTTAAAATAGTCTTTTGAGCCTGGTTTTGACTTGTATTGAAAATCCCTAAGCCCTTTAATGTCGAGTTTTGTAGTCAGTACGCAAGGGTTTTCACCACCTTTAACATAAAGCATTGTCTTGCTCTCTGTTTTGGTTGGCCTTAATACGCAAGAGCCCCCGTATTGCGAGGTATTTGCTTGAACTGTGTAGCAATGCAGATCCCTGACGGCAGACTCCAGAATATGCTGATAATAATTTGTGTCTTTATTCCAGACGCATGCAAATAGCAGATCAATTTGCGATTTGAATAAAACTCGGTGTGTGATGTCTGATAGTTCGAAGCAGTTGTATGTCGTAAATGACAATCCACGCCATGATACTTTGTGATAGTATGCATTTTTCTTTAGTACAAGATTACCAGGCTTAAGCCTTACAGCTTCTAAAAGCTCTAGTTCGGCAGGGGCATAATGATTTTTTACGCGAGCTGTCATTACACAGGATTTGTACTTGCCAGACACTCTAAATGGCAACGCTTCTATGATCAAATTATATGCGACGCCATTCGATACCCAGTGTTCAAGTCCGAAAACAAGACCTATTTGATGTCTACGAGAAAATGACACCATGAATGGAAGCCAGCTGACAGGTATTGCAACTTCAGGCATCACCAATAGATCAGCTTTCTCATAAAGCGCCGAATTTAGAATGCTATAAAGATCCTCCTGACGTTTAAAGCTAAGATTTGGATGTCTATCTCGGCGGACAGCACTACTTATATCATCTTCTTTTACTCTCAGGTTTGCTATTGCCAAATTAATCTGGTCTCTAGAATCCTTGTCAGAAACAAATAGGCTGGACTTAACAATCCCTCCGGTGTCTAAATCTTCAGAGGTAAAGTCAACTGGAAACTCTTGCCCAAAGAATCGACTTTTATAGACATCAATGGTTTCTGTTAGCCAACCATTCAAATCATTCTCAACAGCGAGATGTTTTCCCAAATGAAATATCTGCCACTCGTCGAAGTGTATAAAACGTGGCGAAAAAGAAATTTTGTTCTCATCTAACGTGACATTTTCATTGCTTGTGAAATCATTTTCTAATGTCAGGTCAGATTCTTGACTAGAGTAGTTGGCCAGTGGCCAAGCAACTAGATGGTGACGAATTAAGTTTGAACATCTTAACTGCCATGCAAAATGATGCAGAGCAGATCCACGTGTAATTAATTCACTTAATTCTGATTTATGCTTATGAAATGCACTGCTAGAAGAAATAGTTGGACTGAAAAAGACAGAAATGCTCTTTATGTCCAAAAGACCGATCGTAATTGCTAATGCAATCTGGTTGTATAAATTGAGGTCTTTATTTAGCTTTTTAGTAAACCGGTTTGAAGACCTTCTAGAGTTTGGCATAATGCCAATAATCTTATTTATTTCGGCTTCAACATATCGATAGAAAAAAGACAAAAATCCGTAATTATTGGTAATTACTGAATATTGGTACAGCTTTTCCCATAAACGGAAAAATTGAAGTGCGTTCTGCCCTTTAAAAAACTGTTTAAGTTGTGGAAGAACCACATCCCTATTGTTCAGTTTGCATAGTCGATGAGCCGTTATATGGCTGGATAGGTACTTTGCCAGCTCTGTCTCATTTTCAGCTAGCCCAACAATGCTGCGTAACTTATTGGCAGACCCATCATAGAGTACGTCGTATGCAAATCTGTCGAGCTCTTTATTAATATGATCGCTCGGCAAAAATTTGAATGCACTGCTTCTTTCATCAAGTTCTTGCTTAAATACTTCCAGCCCGGCGCGGCTATGCTCCTTATCAAAGAACTGCAAAATGAGCTTATCCTGTTGCATTGGTAACGAATTGTCAGCAACTGATATAACATATTTGGCATTATCGTCGGTTGCTGTGAGCACAGAGCTTAAATAATGATTTACAAATGAGGGAATTGGGTTTTCTTCATCAAACTTAGGACGTTTGAAGACCATTATAATGTCATCGACGTAGCGACCATAATAAGCTGGCCTAACATCATCACCAATAGAATAATCAAATTCTGAAAGATACCAATTGGCGATGATGGATGCTGACGCCATGCCGATGGGTAAACACTTTTTATCTTTGCTCTTAATATGAGTTTGCTTAATTCTAGGTGCGATAACTTGTTGGTAACGCGTGTATATTGCTTCCAGTACAAGATTAAGCTTTAACGCAAATTCTAAGAGTTGGGCGTTGTCTGAATAGTGATTTTGAATTTCAGCTTCGATGCAGTTAAAATCTAAATCCACATGATAGAAGTAAGACTTCAAATCCAACGATAAAAGTGCAACATCATCACCATTCTTAGATACTTGAGTTGCAACCTCTAAGGCCTGATCGCGCCATTGGTTGTATTGGTCTATGTATCGCTTGAAGACCTCTTGGCCGGAAAGGTCACTATCTTTTGAAAAGTTAAGAGCCGAGGAGTGCATCCGATTTCCATAGCTGTCCTTGCTCATGCCTTTCTCAAGAGCAGGGCCAACAAACAGGCACCACAACATTTCAATAATATGAATTTCTACCGGAGCATTGATGAAGTAGTTAACTTTTGAAACTTGATATTGCTCAGAATCACGGACATTACTGATGAATAACCCTGAATTCAAGCTAGGTTTGTCTTCTTTGCGCTCAACCAGCTTTGGCAGCAAGTGGTAATTAATACTTTTAAGCAAATCCTTGAAATATTTTTGGTTGCAAGGATCTTCTTGATCAACTACCTCCAATATGGATTCTAATACCTTGTCCATTTCAGTATGGTTTGTTTCAAAATCTGCCACACGTTGTTTTAGAAACAGATTAAGGTTCTCATGGTATGCGTAGCTTTTAACGAACAGATACGCTTTCCTTATATGATTAATATTCAAATCCATAAATAGCCCTTCTTACACCAAAACCCTTCGTTTACCACTCAACAGCTGCTGCATCAGCGCTTTTTTCTCTTGCTTCAAAGCATCGAACTTGTGTTGCAAAGAAGATATTTCCTGATCGGCGCTGGAAAGTACGGTAGCGATTTTTTGTTGCTCATCGATAGACGGACAACGTATCTTGATTTTGAAAAATGTTTTTGGATTAAGTCGCTTTGATCCAGTGCCAGACATTTTGTTTTCAAGAGAAGTAAAGAAATGCCCTTGAGTCATATAGTGATAAAACCAAGACGACTCACAAGATCCGGTAAAGTCAAAGGCTGGTAAATCTTGTGAAGTTTCATAAGCATCCAGGTTTTTCGGTATTATACCGAATGCGCCTTTGTGTATATTTTGCTTGCCGTAAATGAACTGACCAGCTGACCTGACAAAGTGTGCTGTTGACTCAACAGCCTCGGTTCCTCGAAACTCTCTAGCTTCAATACCTTTCAAGTTCAATCTTACCGTTAACCTTTTGGACGGATTATTAGTTTTTGAAGGAATACGGCTTTCTTTCAGAAAATCTCCAATTTCTGCGACCTTCCATTCTCCACTAAACCTAACCCCATTCTTATCCAACAGGCGCTTTTTACCAGTCAGTAGCTGTTGCATTAGGGCTTTTTTCTGTTGCAAGCTATTGGCGATTAGTTGTTCTGTAGTGGTGATGGCTTTGTCCCAAGTAATAAGGATTTTGGCTATTTTATTTTGTTCTGTGTACGGAGGAACCGCGATTTTTAGCTTTTTAAAATACGGTAATCCAATTGTTTTAATAGTTGATCCAACAGCCTGGCGTTCAAACTCAGCCTTATTCAACTGAAGCCAGTTATACAGAAACCAGCTATTTAGTTTTTCCGTATTGTCGCACTTCCACGCAATAAAATGTTGACTGACTGCCATAGGAACAGCCATAACGCCACTTTTACCAATGCCAGCATCACGCGATAAAACGACAGTTTCTGCTGGGTGTAGTTCAGCGGAGCTATTTGCTATTCCTGCTTCAGATATTTCCTTATCTGTTTCGTAGACATACCCTTTATCTAAACGGAAGCTATCTGCTAGGGATATCCATTTAATCCCTCCATTCCAGTATTCTGGAAAAGATTTACTCGGCGTATGACCGCTGCAACGGGTTGCAAATTTGTCAAGCAGGTCGTACTTCCACCCACTAGGGATGCCCTCCTTAGCTAAACTACGCGCCATAACCTAGCTCCTCCAAATACTTGGCCATCTCGATTTCCAGCTTAGTCAGTTGTGCTTTTAGCTGCCCACGCTCGGTACGAACCGCCACTAGGTCGATTTCTTCCTCTTCTTCAAAAGTATCGACATAGCGCGGAATATTCAGGTTGTAACCGTTCTCTTTGATCTCTTCGAGACTGGCAACATAGGCGTACTTATCGACACTTTTACCTGCTTTATAGGTGGTAACGATTTTGGCGATATTTTTTTCTGTCAGCAGGTTCTGGTTTTTACCGGCTTTGAAGTCGCGGCTAGCGTCGATAAACAACACGTTGCTGTCTGTTTTGTGCTTTCTAAACAGCAGAATGACTGCGGGAATACCAGTGCCATAGAAGAGTTTTTCCGGCAAGCCAATCACGGCATCGAGCATGTTTTCATCAATCAGCTGCTGGCGAATTTTCCCCTCAGACGAGCCACGGAATAGCACGCCGTGCGGCACAACCACGCCCATTCTTCCTGTTTTGGGTTTGAGGGTTTCGAGCATATGCAAAATAAACGCATAGTCGCCTTTAGTTTTCGGCGGTATGCCACGGCGGAAGCGACTAAACGTATCGTGCTCGGCTTCGTCGTGGCCCCATTTATCCAAGCTGAAAGGTGGGTTGGCTGTCACGATATCAAACAGCATCAAATCGCCGTTTTTATATAAAAGCTTAGGGTTACGAATGGTGTCGCCCCATTCAATCTTGTGGTTATCTTCACCATGCAGGAACATGTTCATCTTGGCCAGCGACCAGGTAGAGCCAATGGCCTCTTGTCCGTATAAGGCGTACTGCTTGCTACCATGGTTTGCCACGACTTTGCGACCACACTTCATCAGCAACGAGCCAGAACCGCATGCTGGGTCACAGATACTGTCACCCGGTTGCGGGTCTAACAACTCGGCGATCAGGTCACTGACTTCCGGTGGAGTATAAAATTCACCGGCTTTCTGGCCACCACTGGCCGCAAAGTTTTTAATCAAGTATTCGTAAGCATTTCCGATCACATCTAGCGTGCCGACACGACTGGGCTTGAGGTTCAGCTCGGGTTTGGCAAAGTCTTCCAGCAGGTGACGCAAAATAGTGTTCTTTTGCTTTTCTTCACCAAGTTTATCTGTGTTAAAGCTGATGTCCTGAAATACACTCTTGCTAGCGTCTTTCAGTTTGGTTCCGTTGGCTTCTTCAATGGCGTGCAGAGCCTGGTCAATGCGCTCACCGTTACCAGGTGCGTAACGGTGCTCAAAGAGTGTATAGAAGCTGGCTGATTTAGACAGTACAAAGCGCTCGTTTTTCATCATCTCTTCGATGAGTTCTGGCTCGTCGCCGTATTCAATCTTGTAAGCATCGTAGTGATCCTGCCATACATCTGAGATGTACTTTAGGAACAACATAGTCAGAATGAAGTCTTTATAGGTATCGGCACTGATAGTGCCACGGAAGGTATCACAAGCACTCCACAGCGCTTTGTTGATGCTGTCTTGGTTAATCTTATCGTTACCACTCTTGGCTGTATCGTTCATCCATTGTTTCCTCTTGTTGAGCCACTTAGAACTGGCCCTATTTAAGTCATAAATTCGCTGTATTGGCTGTTTTACAACCATACTCCTGGTATAGGCTGTTGGCGATTGTGCCCATCATTCGCTCACTATTGTTAATTAGCCTCTGTATTAACCTTTGCTCCACATCAAGGATATTAGCCATTTCAATTATTGATTGTTGTTTGGCAAGTGGTGGTACAATAACTGGTATATCTTCTAACACGCTGCGACGAATGCTTTTTGTTAAGGAGCCTTCGGCATTCTGCTCAAAATACCGCTGAGCTGGTGCTTGATTTAATAACCACACCAAAAACTCAGGTAAAATACTTTTCTGCTCCAGTTTGACCACAAAGAAATGTGATGCGGCAACAGCTTGTTTACCGCTAGAAATTAATGACTGTTTCACCTGAACAGCATAGTTATGGCTGCCGCGGGCGACCACTAAAATATCACCTGTGGCCAGGTAGTTGGGTTCACGCTTGCCAGTTAGCTCTGTTTCTATGCAGTCTGACCAGCAAATTTCTCCGGTTAACGAGACATTCTTCATCTGAACCGCGACTACAGCAGAGCCTGGCTCTTCAGGAATTTTCCCCCTGAATGGGTAGCCTGCATTAATGGTTGCTACTTGTTTAAGTTTCACGCATAAATCTATTCATCGCCAATGATGCAGAAATAATCTATTTAACCTAGATAAATGTCAAGCTCAAACTCTCATCGCCTTTGATGAGAAGAAATTGCTTCAAGGTCATTTTGTTTCCTTGTATATGTACTCATAGGTGATGTTAGATAAATAAGTGTGAGTACTTATAAAATGAAATTCAATGTTTGAGCATTATTGGTATTCTCCAGTGAAGTAAACATTTATGTAATAAGACTCAGTAGGTGGCCACTGGTTAGATAATTTCACTCTAATTTGACCGTACAAATACCTGTTGGATGATCTAAAAATGAATTTACTCCCCAATCCCTTAACAAGGGACAGTTTAGTACTCCTAAATAGTAAGTCACTCGATCAACCCCATTGGTCGGAGCCTCTCTCAAAAGCTGCAATCGATAGCTTACTCACTGTGAATAATTCTAGACTTACAGGTTGATATTGAGAATAGAGCTTGTAATGTTATTTGCGATAAAAATTGGTGTTTTACTAAATCAAATAACACAATGTAGAAAATAATAAATAAGTAACTGCTGAACCAGCACCTCTGAATCCAAGCCGATTCATAAAGCAAATAGAAGCATTAGAGGCTAACTGCGGGTAATAGACAAAATTAACTAGTATTTTTAAGTGGTATAGTGTGAGTTATATTAATTTCTCATTAACCCCCTTAAAACATCACAAATAAAAGGATTCACTCACTCACCCACCAATAAGTAGTATCCTTTAGGGGGTTATACCAAGAATTAAAGATATTGTGCCACCTAACTCTGTCATGGAAGCGATGGAAGCACAAATGAAAGCTGAGCGTGTAAAACGTGCACAAATTTTAGAGTCTGAAGGTGATCGTCAGTCTGCTATTAACGTGGCAGAAGGTAAAAAGCAAGCGCAAGTTCTTGCAGCAGAAGCTGAAAAAGCAGAGCAAATCTTACGTGCTGAAGGTGAAGCAAAAGCGATTATCGCGGTTGCTGAAGCGCAAGCAGATGCACTACGTAAAGTAGGTGAAGCCGCCGATACAGAGCAAGGCCAAAAAGCAATTCAACTTGACCTTGCTACTAAAGCAATTGCTGCTAAAGAGGCCATTGCCCGTGAGTCATCTGTAGTATTACTGCCAGAGAGTGGCACAGATGCAAGCTCGCTTGTAGCTCAAGGCATGTCTATTATTAACTCTTTGAATAAAAAGCAACAAAGTTAGGTGAGCTAATGGCATTTTTAGATACCCATTTAGCCGAAGCACTGATGATTATAGGTGTTATCGCGCTCATTGTTGAAGTTGCTGTACTAGGTATGAGTACTTATGTATTACTGTTTTTAGGCTTATCTTTATTTGCCAGTGGCTTACTAATGAATATAGGCCTACTTGATACAACTTACACCACCGCGCTTTGGAGCAATATTGTATTTACTCTTGGTTTTGCACTCGTGCTTTGGAAACCACTCAAACGCATGCAAGATAAAACCGATACAACACCAATACATAGCGATTTTGCTGAACTTACCTTTGTCGTTAACGCTGATGTTGATGATAAAGGTTTAACCACGCATCAGTATTCGGGGATTACATGGCAATTAAAAAGTCACTTTCCCATTGCGGCGGGTAGCACAGTAAAAGTCACCGATAAACAAGTCGGTGTACTTTGGGTAGAGGCGGTGTAACTCTGCTTAGGCCAAACTTCACTTAGAGTCAAAACTCTATTTCGTTTTGTAACCGTGTTTGCTATGGTTAGAAGCATTCACGGTTACAAGCAAGGTTGCGAAAATGAACAATAACAGGGCTCTCGTTGTAGAAGGTGGCGCAATGCGTGGTATTTTTGCCACTGGCGTACTGGATTCTTTTATTCAAGCTAATTACCAACCTTTTACTCAATGCTATGGTGTTTCTGCCGGAGCCACTAACATTGCCGCTTATTTGTGTGCGCAATACAAACGTAACCATGCGGTGATCACCGATTACTCTTGCAGACCTGAGTTCATCGACTTTGTTCGTTTTATTAAAGGTGGCCACCTATTTGATTTAGACTGGTTGTGGCAAGAAACCATGCGTGATATTCGCCTTGATCTCGACACTTTCGAAAAACAAGCCAGTGAGTTTTATATTGTCACAACCAATATAAAAACTGGTCAGGCTGAGTATTTAAAAGCAAGTACAACACTTCTTGAAGAGCAATTAAAAGCCTCATGTGCGCTGCCGATTGCTTATCGAGAATTTCCCGTTATCGATAATTTACAACTTACAGATGGCGGCGTGGCAGATTCGATTCCAATTCGTAAAGCATACGAAATGGGCAATAAAGAAATCACCGTTATTTTATCTCAGCCTCTTGGCTATAAGAAAAAGCCTTCTAAAGCGCCTTGGTTTGTTAAACGTCTTTATAAGAAGACCCCGGCATTAGCTGAAGCCACCTTAAGGCGCGCAGAAAATTACAATCAAAGTATTGATTTTATTGCCAACCCACCAAGCGATTGTAAAATTAATATTATTGCACCACCACCCGACTTTGCTGTTGGTCGAACAACGAAATCATTTGAAAAACTCAGTGCAGGCTATGAAATGGGCTTAAATGCGGGCTCGCAATTTTTAACTCAAGTCGCCTAAGCTAACGCTTTAAAAATAGGCGCTGTTTTCAAGCGTTTTCGATGCCATTGGCTATACTTTAAAGAGTTACGTTAGCCAAGGATTGACCATGAAACTCTTCCTACCTTTTATCACTGCCTTCAGGGTATTAATACTCTCTTCTTTATGTTTATGTTCATTTTTTAGCAAAGCTATTGAGTGGCCTCAACAAGTAAAAACAAACCAAGGCACACTCATTGTTTACCAGCCACAACCCGAGAAACTAAACGGTAATACCTTAACAGCCCGTGCAGCAATGTCTTTTTCGCTTTCAGGCAATGATGCTGTGTTCGGCGTGTTTTGGTTTAGAGCTAAATTAGATACTGACCGCGAAAACGATACCGTCACCGTTCGCAATATGACAGTCACCGATGTACGCTGGCCTGAATCAAAAGATGCAGGCGAACAAAAATTTACTGCTGTCGTTAATGAAGCAATAAAAGCCAGTCAATTCGAAACCTCGCTTTCGCAACTCACCGCCAGCCTTGAAAGTGCAGAAGCAGCAGAGCAGAGTTTAACGCAATTAAAAACCGACCCTCCAACGATTATATTCAAAGAGCAACTGTCGGTACTGCTGAGTTTTGATGGTGAACCTAAGTTTAGTAAAGTTGAAAACAGCCAATATGAGCGTGCTTTAAACACCGCCATGACAGTGATTAAAGATAGCAAAAGTAAACTTTGTTATCTCACCGATGGGCAATTTTGGTATCAGGCAAAACAAGCCAAAGGGCCTTATGAATTCACTCAAACGCCACCTACCGAACTTGTAAAAATGCTCCCTAAAGATACTGAAAGTTCAGGTCTTAGTGCGCCACCAGCCATTGTTGTAGCCACTAAACCCACCGAACTTATTGCAACTGATGGCGCAGCTAAATGGAAAAGTCTAACCGGTGGCGAGCTCATGTATGTGTTTAACACTGAAACCCCGTGGCTACGTGAAATGCAAACGAATAACATGTATGTCTTGTTATCTGGGCGCTGGTACCGGGCAAAACAACAATCAGGCCCATGGACATTTGTTCGTGGCGATGAACTACCAGAGAGCTTTGCCAATATCCCACCTGAATCAGATTTAGCTGGCCTCAGAGTTTCAGTTGCCGGCACAGAAGAAGCTGACGAAGCTGTACTAGATGCAAAAGTGCCGCAAACAGCGGCTATCAGCCGTAAAGATACCAGTTTAACTGTGTACTATGATGGCAAACCTAAGTTTGAACGTATCCCGGGCACGCAAGTTTCTTATGCTATTAATACCGATGCACAAGTGCTGCAAATTAAAGGCAAATATTATGCAGTCGATAATGCGGTGTGGTTTAAAGCAAACTCCGCCCAAGGACCATGGCTTGTTGCTGATAGCATTCCCAAAAACGATATTGCAAAAATTCCTCCAAGCTCACCCGTATACAACGTCACTTACGTCGAGATATACGAGTCAACTCCTGAGGTGGTGTATGTTGGTTATTACCCAGGTTACATGTGGTCATACCCTTATTATGGCGTGCCAGTGTATGGAACGGGTTGGTATTACCCGCCATACTGGGGCGGTGGCTACTACTACCCTCGCCCACCGACTTGGGGGTTTAATATTGGCTATAACAACTGGACGGGTTGGTCGTTTGGCTTAAGTTGGAGCAATGGTTTTTTAAATCTAGGGATGAATTGGAATATTGGTTGGCCAACCCATTATCGACCTTATCATTGCTGTAATGGCTGGTATGGGGGTGGTTACCGCGGCCCAGTTTTTATTAATAATGGCAACATCAATATTGGTAACAAGATTAATGTCGGCCATAAACCTGGTCATCTTAATAAACAGCCAAGACATAACATTTATAAACGCGATAAAAGTAAATCTCGTCTAGCTTCAAAGCAGCAATTGAAACGCGATTTAAAAACCGCCATCAGCCAACGCGATAAGGCAAACAACGTGTTTGCGGATAAAAATGGAAACGTGCTCAAGCATGATGCCGATAAATGGCAACAGCGTGTTGAGGGAAAATGGCAAACATTACCTTCTGATAAACAGCAACAAATCAAAGATCGGGCACAAAACATTGACCGCCAGCAAGTGCAAAATAAATTGCAAAGCATAGATAAAAGTAAAGCGAAACAAGCATTACAGCAGCGTCAGCATATGCAAAACAGGCAGCAAAATCGTATGCAGCAATTAAATCGCGCGAACAGAGCACGTCAGCAAGGAATGCAACGCCAACAAATGCGCCGTAATACACAAAGACAGATACCAAGGCAAATGCCTAATCGCGGCCATTAATGTAAAAATAGGAACAAAACAAAGCCAACGTGAAAATTGGCTTTGTTGCCTACAATATAAAGGCTGCATATGGTGACTTTACTAACTAAATGAGGTCTATCAAAAGAAAAACCCATCAAACAATTGCAAAAACTTGCTTAAAACCATTTCTCTATTAGTTTTAATAATAAGTCCCTACAAAAGTTTGCTCGCTCATGTTAAATAACTACACTGTTCGTACGAGATTAGCTGTCTTAGCTTTGTTACCAGTTGCTGTTTTTGTGATCACATCTATTTTCACGATGTCGATGATGTCTAATATGGTCAAAGGAATTGATAGTTTGTATAGAGACAGAGTACTTCCGTTAGAGCAAATAAAAACAGTATCAGACAATTACGCCGTTAACATTGTTGATTTATTTCATAAATACCGCGCTGATCAAATCTCCAAAGCTGACTTTCTAGCCGCAGTTGAAAACGCAAAGAATGTTGCTGACAATAAATGGAAAAGCTATTTAGCAACAAAACTCACTTCCGAAGAACAACGCTTAGTTAATATTGTTGAAAAGAATCTCTCTGTAGTCGAAAGTGAACTTAGCAGGTTTTTAAACCAAGTTAACAGTAACCAGCTAAAAGCGATCCCTAATGAGGTGTTTGTAAAAGAACTTTACGACGTGTTTGACCCTCTCAGTGAAAGTTATCAAGGTCTGATTAATTTACAGATCAATGAAGCCAACAAATTTAAAAATGCGGCAGATAAAGACTTTTCCCAAGTCACTATCGCAATGACAGCTTCGATAACTATTTTAATTATTATCTTGTTGTTTATCGCTTTTGTTATTTATCGTTCTATTCACAACCCTCTGTTATCGCTGAGCGAAACAATAGGATCAATCTCTGAAAACGCTGATTTGCGGCTCCGCGCAAAAACCCATGGTAATGATGAGATAGCTCAAGCAGCAAACCACTTTAACGCTATGATGGAGCGCATTCATGCTCTTGTAAATGATGTAACCAGCGCAACACTTACTCTCTCATCTGCCGCTGAGCAAATGAACTCAATTAGCGACCAAGTTGCCAGCACTGCCACTGAACAAGAACAACAATCGGCAATGATTGCTACTGCTATTACGCAAATGAGCAGTGCTATTGAACAAGTTGCAGCTAATGCGCTTGCGACTTCAGAAAAAGCCACCCACACAGATAAGACAGCGAAGCTTGGCCAACAGTCTGTACAAGAAAATATCGATGCAATTAACCACTTGTCGCATATAGTTAATACCAATACTCAACTTATCAATGAGTTAAATACACAATCAACAGATATCAACCAAGTGGTAATGATGATTCAAGGGGTTGCTGAACAAACCAATTTACTTGCGTTAAATGCGGCCATTGAAGCAGCACGCGCAGGTGAGTCGGGTCGCGGTTTCGCTGTGGTGGCTGATGAAGTAAGGCAACTTGCGCACAACACGCAAAAAGCCACAGCGAGTATTAACGAAATGATCAGTAAACTACAAGCAATGGCGCAGCAAGCAGTGACCGCCATGGGCAATGCCGACGAAAGTGCTAAACAAAGTGTTGAATACGCAGAACGCTCATCACAATTACTGACTGAAATCACTCAAGAAATGGCACTTATTGCCGATATGAACAACGAAGTTTCTACCGCAACAGATGAGCAAACAATCGTTGCCAACGAACTTAGTTGTAATATCAATGAATTTAGCAGTAGTATTTCACTAGTTAGCGAAAGCTCGCAGCAAAACGCTCAAGCAAGTCAAGAATTAGCTTCATTAGCGTCGCGATTACAGCAACAGGTCCATGTATTCAAAGTATGATGGGCAACTGATTACTTTGCACACAGAGAACCTTATAAATGACTACAATTTGGCGCCTGTTTTTATTATTTTTAGCTTTGCATTGTTCTTACGCAATCGCGCAAAGTCAAATTGTAATCCAACTTGCTAAACCTATTTATACTGATGCAGTCAAACAGCAGTACATTCATAAAATACTTACGAAAAGCTTTGCCGCGGTAAATGCTGATATTATCATCCGATATGATTCGCAACCAATGAATGATAAACGAATAGTAGAGCAACTTAGCCACAACAAAGCCATAACTCTCGCCTGGCTGTCATTACCTTCTCAGTTAAGTAATACCTTAGTAAAAACAACTATTCCTATTTATAAAGGCTTACACGGTAAACGGCTACTAATTATTCATAAAAAAGAGCAACTAAAATTTAAAGCTATCAAAAACTTGGAACAATTAAGACCGCTACTTGCAGTGCAGCAACAAAGCTGGTCAGATTATGATGTGCTAAAAGCAAATGGTTTATCTGTAAATGGAGAGCTTGATTACGCAGGAATGGTCAAAGCACTTGAAAGTGGTCTAGCAGATTACTTTCCTCGTTCTGCATTAGCAATAGGTGTAGAACTTCAGCGACTACAACAAACAAACTTTGTCATTGCGCCAGACATTATGTTGCAATACCCCAATGACTATTACTTTTACTTAAGTAAAGAAAATCAAAATATTAGGGATTTGCTAGAACAAGGCATGCAAAAGATACAGCAATCGGGTGAACTTGAGCAGCTTTATTTACAACACTTTGGTGATGTTGAAAAGCAATTTTCTTTAAGTCAACGCCACATCATAAACTTAAAAAATAGGGAATAATAATGCTAAAAGCACTGTTAATTTTCATCATAGCATTGGCTATTTTTGCTGCGGGCTTTATGGCTGGGATATACAGTTTGCCAATTTTAACTGAGCAACCAGCCCCTGAAATCAAGACTCTTGAACAACATCAAACGAGAGCTCTGTTTAGTGCAGAGTTTAAACCTGATCTTAAAGGCTCAGATCGCCTTCATTATGGTGATGGTATGGTTTATCTAACGAATGATGCTATTTCTATGCAAGGCACGTTATCACCAGGGCCTGACTATCAACTTTATCTATCGCGAAACTTTATTGATAACGAAGCCGATTTTTTAGCACAAAAAGGCACCATGCAGCGTGTTGCAGGGGTGCGTTCGTTCAACGGCTTTAAATTAGTTGTGCCACAAGGTATTGATGTCAGAGATTACAATACTGTGATTATTTGGTGTGAAAGTTTTGAGGAATTTATAACTGCAGCACAGTATCAGTAGCTCGATGAATAAAACAAAGCCGCCTTTGGAGAGGGCGGCTTTAAAGCGGCAGCTATGGGTGTGAGCTGCCTAATCAAGAGTCGCTAATTAAGCTGCATCTTCGGTGTTTTGAATCTCATCGCTGTGGCGAATTAAGTAATCAAATGCACCTAAACTTGCCGTTGCACCACTGCCCATGGCAATAATGATTTGCTTAAACGGCGTTGTTGTTGCATCACCTGCCGCGTAAACACCCGGTAATGATGTTGCACCTTTGCTGTCTATTTCGATTTCGCCAAAGCGAGTCAGTACTAGTTCTGAATCTTTTAACCATTCAGTGTTTGGCACCAAGCCGATTTGCACAAAGATACCTGCAAGCTCAAGTGATTTTTCATCGCCAGAGATACGGTCAATATAGCTTAAGCCTGTTACTCGTTTACCATCACCTACAACTTCTGTTGTTTGCGCGTTTTTGATAATCGTAATGTTGTTTAAGCTATTTGCTTTGCGAATAAGTACTTCGTCAGCACGTAAGGTATCAGCAAATTCGAGCACAGTGACATGCTCAACAATGTTTGCAAGGTCGATTGCCGCTTCAATACCTGAGTTACCACCACCGATAACCGCAACCGCTTTTCCTTTAAATAACGGGCCATCGCAGTGAGGGCAGTAAGCAACGCCATGACCGCGATACTCTTTTTCACCGGGTACATTCATTTCACGCCAGCGTGCACCAGTTGCTAATACCACTGACTTAGCATTTAACACCGCGCCATTTTCTAGCGTGATTTGGTAATTACCTTGTTTAGTAAGCGATGCCGCACGTTGGTTTTGCATCACATCTACGTCGTATTCTTTTACGTGCTCTTCAAGTTGAGCAACTAATTTAGGACCTTCGGTCGCTTTTACTGAGATAAAGTTTTCAATTGCTAACGTGTCTGAAACCTGACCACCAAAACGCTCTGCCACAACACCGGTATTTAAGCCTTTACGCGCCGAATAAATTGCCGCAGAAGCCCCTGCCGGACCACCACCAACAACAAGTACATCGAATAACTCTTTATCGTTCAGTGCTTCGGCTTGGCGTGCAGCCGCTTTGGTATCTACTTTATTTAGAATGTCGGTCAGGTTAACAGCGCCTTGGCTGAATAACTCTCCATTTAAGTACACAGCCGGTACTGCTAACACATTACGCTCGTTCACTTCGTCTTGGAACAAGGCGCCATCAATCATAGTCGCCGTAATATTTTCATTGTGTGCCGCCATCAAGTTAAGTGCTTGCACTACTTGCGGACATGTTTGACAACTTAATGAAATATATACTTCAAAGTTGAGTGGCCCAGGCAATGATTTAATTTGTTCAATTTCAGTCTCTGATGCCTTGCTTGGATGACCACCAGTGTGAAGAAGTGCAAGGATCAAGCTTGTGAATTCGTGGCCCATAGGCACACCCGCAAATGTGATTTGCGTATTGTTAATAGGTGAAGACACCACCATAGACGGACGACGTACGTCTTGGTTAGGGTTATCTCGCACCGAGAATTTGTCGCTTAACGATGCTAAATCGTTCGCTAAGTTTTTAAGTTCTGTTGATTTATTGCTGTCATCCAAGGCGATAAGCAGCTCAACAGGGCTGGTAATAGAAGCAAAGTGGCTTGTTAATTGGTTTTTGATATTCGTATCTAACATGGCTTAGCCCTTGAGTTCAGAATAAATAATCTAGAAAAATTTTAGGGATAACTGCCCATCACCCGCTAATGTGCTTAATATGAGTTGTGATGGGCAATTAAGGTTGCATTGAGATAGCAAAGCAAAGCTTTGCTATCGTTTAATGCTGTGACAAATTAGATTTTGCCAACTAGGTCTAGTGAAGGAGCAAGTGTCTCTTCACCTGGCTGCCATGATGCAGGACATACTTCACCGTCGTGGTTAGCAATGTACTGTGCAGCTTGTACTTTACGTACTAACTCTTTCGCGCTACGGCCGATACCTAAGTCGTGAGTTTCGATTACTTTGATTTCGCCTTCAGGGTTCATTACGAATGTACCGCGAAGAGCAAGACCTTCGTCTTCAATCATCACACCGAAGTTACGTGTAATACGACCTGTAGGGTCACCAATCATTGGGAATTTGATTTTACCAATTGTGTCAGACGTATCGTGCCATGCTTTGTGAGTGAAGTGCGTGTCAGTTGATACTGAGTAAACTTCAACGCCCATTTCTTGAAGTTGCTCGTAGTAATCAGCAACATCACCAAGCTCTGTAGGACATACGAAAGTAAAGTCAGCTGGGTAGAAGAAGAAGATTGACCACTTACCTAGCACGTCTTTTTCTGTAAGTTCTACAAAGTCACCGTTGTGGTAAGCTGTTGCATTGAATGGTTGTAGTTTTGTGTTAATTAATGAAGTGCTCATAATATTCCTCATTGATGTATTTAAAAAGTTTAATTAACGCAGCCTTGCGTCTGCTTGATTAATACAATAGAGGCCTGAGCGATTAAAATAAAATTGATTGTTTAGATTAAATTGATTTGTTTTTTAGATTGAAAAGTTGGAAATAGCAAAAACTACAAAGCCCTCAATTACTTACGCAATCAAGGGCCTTCACTTCAGGGAATAAAATTACTTACTAAAACCGTATAAACTCTTTGGTTTTATGTAGTTAGGCTCAATTCCTTGCTCTTTTGCAGCTGCTAACATAACTTGTTCAATCCAACCTGCATCCATAATGTTCATATAGTTGCCATCTGGGTCAAAGTTAATATTAGCTCCCATTACTATCATAAAGGTATCGGTCACTTCAGTGTTGTCTGCTGGGACTTGAAATTGATGAATCGAACCACCTGGTTCAAACAAATAGCTACCCGCTACTTGTAAATCGTCAGGGTACTCAGTGTAGTGCCAGCTGCCTGCTAATGTATACAAATGTACAACACCAGTGTGAAAGTGCTTTGGCAAAACTGTACCCGGTTCAAATAAAACGCGTAAAACCCATACCCCATTCTCAGAATCCAGCATGAGTGGATAAATGTGCACGCCTGGTAAAGCGTTTTTAATTAGCTTTTCATCATTGGTATGAATAGTGAGTAAAAAATCTTGATGATTAATAATATCTGGTAATGCCATGTGTGTGCCCTCTTTAATGCGTGTTAGTAAATCAGCGTATTGTTTACGTTAATACATTGTTAAACTTTACCGACCTGTATTACTTTACTTTGTACGCAATTTTTTTTACTTTTTACGCCAGAGCACAAAAAAGAGCATACTATGCCCCGATTAACACAAGCACCTGATCTAATTAGAGTATCTGCTCTACATGGCTATATTGAGCTGATCGAAAGCAAATTGGTGAACCCTGATATACTTTTATCACACGTTGGTTTAGACAGAAAACAACTACAAGATGCCAATAGCTTTGTGCAGTATCAGCAACTCATTCAGCTGTTAGAGACCACGGCGAAAGAACTAAACCTGCCCTATTTTGGGTTAGAATTAGGGCGTTGGCAAAGCTTGAACATTTTGGGCTCTGTTGGTTATTTGGTGGGTAATTGCGACACCCTTGAATTGGCACTTAAAAATTTAACTAAGTATTATCACATTCATCAAAATAGCGCTGATTTACTCCTTGAAGTAGACCAAAACTATGTAAAACTATCATTTTTAGTTCGTAGTAGCTTAAAAGTGAGTGTCTATCATGGCGCTGATCTAGCCCTGAGTGTTGGGGTTAATTTATTAAAGAAACTAACCGATGATCAAATAAAACTGCACCGTTTGGAACTTCCCCATAGTTGTAATGAAAATCCGAGTGTTTATCGCCAAGCATTAGGTCAAGTTCCTGTGTTTAATTGTGCACACACAGCAGTCGTGTTTGAAAAAAAATACCTTAAACTCGCTATTAAGAACTCAGATAAGCAGTTGTTTTCTATACTCAGCCAACAGCTTGGGCTGATTCAAAACACCAAACGTGAAAATATCTCAGATCATGTTGAAGTGATGATCAAGCAGTACTTACTACACGAGGAGTTTGGGGTAAACCTTGTAGCCGAAAAGTTATCGATGAGTACCCGTAGCTTACAGCGCCACTTAACAAAGCATGGCACAACGTTTCGTGAATTAGTCGATGATGTACGCTGTCATTTGGCACATCAATATTTAATTGAATCTAGCCTCACTTTATCAAACATATCAGATATCTTGAGCTTTTCTAATTACAGCGAATTTACTCGATCTTTTAAACGTTGGTATGGTATTCCACCTAGAGATTACCGCAAGTTTCATTCCCATTAATGGCGTAAAAAGTCAAAAACAAGTCGTTTAAAGCTAAGTTTCACGTTAACAAATTGTATATATTCATTAGTCAAACAAGCTAAGGAATAACCATGAACACACATGATAACCTCACGCAATTAATTGAGCATAGTTGTAAGACTTATGCTGACTTTCCTGCCTACACAAGTGTGGGAAGAACATTCACTTTTTCTCAAGTAGAACAACAATCTCGCTATTTAGCCCAGTGGTTTCAACAGCAAAGTGGTCTTGTTGCAGGAGACAGAATTGCTATTCAACTACCTAATATTGTTGATTACCCTATCGTAACTTATGCAGCATTTCGTGCAGGATTAATCGTAGTCAATACCAACCCGCTTTATACTGCCCGTGAAATGCTACACCAGTTTAATGATGCAGAGGTAAAAGCCATTGTTATTCTTGATGCCCTTAGCGAAAAATTAGCAACAATTATTAATGATACATCCATTAAAACCGTTATTGTTGCAGCCGCTTTAGCTGAGCCAGCATTACAAGAGAATCAATTTTCGTTAAACGAACTCATTCGCCAAGGTGAAAGACTTGCCCCTCTTGACGCTCATCAAGCAAGTCGTGACGATATTGCTGTTTTACAATACACCGGTGGTACCACAGGAGTTGCCAAAGCAGCGATGCTTAGTCATGGCAACATCTTAGCCAATGCCGAGCAAATGAATGAGCGCTTTGACAACATTTTAACGCCTGGTCAAGAAACCGGTATTTGCCCGCTTCCGCTTTATCATATATATGCCTTTACGGTGAACATGGTTAGCTTATTTGCCATGGGGCAATTTAATGTACTTATTCCAAACCCTCGTGATTTAGATGCCTTAGTTAAACAAATCGAACCTTTTGATATTAATTACTTTTCAGGGATTAACACCTTGTTTATTGGTCTGTGTATGCACCCAAGGTTTAAAGCTCTAAATTTTTCAAACCTAAAAATGACCGTGTCAGGAGGAGCAGCTTTAACGCATGCTGCAGCTGATGCGTGGATGAGCACCACAGGTTGTACAATCACAGAAGGCTATGGCTTATCAGAAACCTCGCCTGTTGTGACATTAAACGATTTTCAAAATGAAGAAATTGGCAGCATTGGCCTCCCACTATCAAACACCACCGTGGAAATTTGGGATGAAAACGACGAGCCCGTTGCAGACGGTGAGTCTGGCGAGATAGTTGTTAAAGGCCCGCAAGTAATGATGGGCTACTGGCAACGCCAAGATGAAACCGATAAATGCATGAAACGTGGTTTTTTCAAAACCGGTGATGTGGGTCTGAAGCTACCAAGTGGTAATTACAAAATTGTAGACCGATTAAAAGACATGATTATTGTCTCTGGTTTTAACGTGTACCCTAACGAAGTTGAAAACATACTTTGTCAGCATCCGGCTATCTGCGAAGCGGCTGTTATTGGTGCAAAAGATGAAAAAACCGGTGAGCGTGTGTGTGCCTACATTACTTTAAAAGAGCAGATTGATGAACAACAAGTGAGTGACTACTGCCGCGAAAACTTAAGTGCTTATAAGGTGCCTAAATCAATCATTTTTATGGAACAATTGCCTAAATCGACGGTTGGCAAAATTCTACGTCGAGAGTTACGTCAGCAATAAAGCGATCGTTTTAGCCGCCTAACTGGTATAAAATAACTACGAGTTATTTTATACCAGTTAGGTAGTTTAAAGGTCATTATGGAAAAGTTTATTAATCACATTCAACTTGGTTACTTAGGTTTACTGCCTTTTTTAGGCTGTGTAGGCTGGCCGCTTATAGCAGGTAGTAATGCTGTTAACTTAGACTTTTTCACTTTTTATAGCATCGCCATTTTAGCCTTTATGGCTGGTAATTTATGGCATGCAGGCCAGCAAACGCATGCTGATGCCATCAAAGCAATTATTCCTATCTTACCGATTGGTTTTTTAAGCTTTTTACCGTCAAGCTGGATACTGGCTTGGCTTGCTGCGAGCTTTTGGCTCGTGCTGTTGTTTGAGAAAAGCACACCGCAGTGGCAAACCTATCACGTTGATTATCAAAAAATGCGATTCGTTTTAACCTCGGTTGTGTTTGTATGCCACATATTTGTAATTGGCATGAGTATCTATCCTGAGTAGCCCTTTTCTTGCGTTTGCGGTAACATCCGCGGCTCAGTTTTTTAAGGACTTGCTATGATAGATCAACTGCGCGCTAAACTAGATCACTTAGGTGAAAATTACGTAGAAAAAAACGCTCACTTTAAAATAAAAGTGATCCCATTTTTTTGTGCAATTCACATCAAAAAAGATCATAAAAACCAAGGCAACTTAAAGCTATACTCAAATCAGCTGATTGAAATATTTTTAGCTACCATGTTCTTGTTATTCGGCTTAATGCTTTTTGATACAGAAGCAGGTTTTACCCATGGCCCTATTCATATCGTTATTGCTGTTTTAATTAGTTTCAATCTAATTTTTAAGCAAATAGCCATAGAAGGCCTTAAAACTCGCTTAGCCCTTTGCCCTAAAATTTCAGTTGAAATAGCGCCAGAACAAGGCAAATAACCCCATGTATTTAGACCCTAGTTGGCGCATATTAACGGTAGGCGATGGTGATTTATCATTTTCACACTCTGTTGCTCGTTATATAAAACCAGCCAAGCTTGTTGCTTCAACTTATGATGATGCAAACACCATAGAACAAAAATATGCCGACAATGCACTTAGCGCCTTGCAACAACTTAATATTGAAACACTCACTGAGTTTGATGTAACAAGGCCAGACTCATGGCAGCGCTTAGATGGCGCTTGTTTCGATGTGGTTATTTTTCAATTTCCGCTGATACCTGCATTTAAAGGTGAAGCCGCATTTAAAGCACACACCCAACAAGGTGGTATGAATGTATTAAACCGTGCTTTGTTGCATCGCTACCTAGACTACGCTAGCCAGTTTGCATTAGATAAAAACGGCCTGATGTTATGTTACATCACCTCTAAAGATGTAAAACCTTACCGCGAATGGAATATTGAGGGCAGCTTAAATCAAGGGCTTAATTGCCAATACCTTGGCCAAATGCCATTCGATATTAGCGTGTTTCCGGGCTATAAAATTCGCAATGTTGATCGCGATAAACACGTTAAAGATACTAGCGGCATTACCTATGTATTTAGCGAAAAAACTAACAATGAAATTACCCCTAAGCTTAGTTTTCCTGCTTATTTAGGTGAAAAATACTGTGCATTATGCCGCGTTGGCCCTTATATGGCCCAAGAAGATGAAGACAAACATTTGTTAAGCAAAAAACATAAACAAATGGAAAAATTTGAACAGAATTGGCAAGCATGGCTTGTACAAAACAGCGAGGAGTAACCATGAACTTTGTGATTGTAGGTACCAATTTTATAAGCGATACACTACTGAGTGCAGCTAAAGAAATTGAACATTTCTCCTTATATGGTGTGTGCTCTCGAGAGCAGCAAACAGGCGAGGCTTTCCTTATAAAGCACGATGCTCAAAACGCTAAAGTGTTTACCAATATTGAGCAAGTATGCGAAGACCCATCAGTCGATGCCGTTTATATTGCAGCACCAAATAGCTTACACAAAGATTATGCCGTCATGTGTTTAAAAGCAGGTAAACACGTTTTAGGCGAAAAACCTTCTGCTGCGAATAGCAAAGAGCTTGAGTCAATCGTGCAAGCAGCAAAAACCCATCAACGCTTATACATGGAAGCGATGATGACTACCCATTTACCAAACTTTGCACGCTTAAAAAGTGCCATGGCAAAGATTGGCACACCCCGCAAATATATTGGCCAATATAGTCAGTACTCATCGCGTTACGATAAATATAAAAACGGCGAACGCCCAAATACCTTCTTGCCAGAATTTGCTAACGGTGCATTAGTCGATTTAGGTATTTATCCGCTGTATATTTTACTCGCATTATGGGGTGCGCCTCAGAGTGTAAAAGCCAGTGGTGTGTTGCTTGAAACTGGTGTTGATGGCGCTGGCGATGTGCTTTTGAATTACGCTGATAAGCAAGCGGTGATCAGCTATTCGAAAATCTCGCAAGGCGATAATTTTACTGAAATTCAAGGTGAGAAAGGCCGAATACGTATTGAAGCGGTGTCATTATTAAAGCGCATGCAATTTATTGGTAACAATGGCACGGTTGAAGAACTGTCTGAGCCATTTGATGATCACTTTATGCGCCATGAGGTCAGCCACTTTATTCAAGCTGCGAATGCAGGACAAATTGAGTCATCTGTTAATACTCATACACTGTCAAAACAAGTTATGGCTGTACTTGATGAAGCACGAAATCAGCTTGGCGTTGTGTATCCAGCAGACCAATAAATGCATTACTCAAGGGTGGTTGACTCTGCCCTTTTCATTTTCAACATAAGCTTAAATGACCACCTCTAAATAACTTACCCGTAATTTTTATTGAATCAAAAATTTTGTACTATGGTTAATAGTACTTACTTTCAATATGAAGGGTAATACTTTGACTATACGCTTTTTACTCAGAACCGTTTTCGCAGCAACCATTACCCTTGCAGCCGGACTTCTCTTCATTATTTTATTTTTACAATCAGGCCAAGATGAGAGTATGGAGTCGGCTCAACAGCGTTATGAGCTAAGCCATCTTGCTCAGTTTTCATCTTCAAATTCGATTCGCCTTACTGAGCTTGCTCGTCAACATGTCGTAACCTTAGATCCTCGCTATGAAGTTGAATACCATCATCTTGTTGACCAAATTCAAGGAAAAGCAGCTTGGCTCAATGGTCAGAAAAAAAACTATGTGCAGCGCTTAAAAGCCTTTAATGTCGCTACCGATGATTTGGCTTTATTACAAAAATCCAACGACTTATCACTCAAACTAGTCGAAACAGAAGAAAAAGCATTTAGCTTAGTCAGTGATTTACTTGGTCGAGATACTAACAACTTAACCGTCAGCGAGCATAAAAGATGGGTGCAAGCTATTAGGCTTTTAACCAACGATGCTTACATGGCCGAAGTTGAGAAAATTCAGCAGCCTGTAAAGGCCTTTTTAAATTCAATTGAGGAAAAAAGTGCAGCAGAGGTAAAAAATAATCATGACCGTGTGGTAACTTTAAGCCTAGTTAGCACCGCTTTAGTTCTAACCATCATTGCTACCTTGATAGTGTGTTATTGGCAATTAGAGAAAAAAGTGATTAAAGCAACTCATGCTTTAATTAATGAGGCCAGGCGTATCTCTGAAGGAGATCTCTCTCGCTATATTGACCATAAAGCTGATGATGAAATAGGCCAACTTGCGGTCAGCTTCAACATTATGGTTGATAAGCTCTCCCAGCTTCTAAAAGCAATACATAATCAATCAGAGCAAGCACAAGTGGCAGCGAAAAGTTTAGATGAAATATCACAGCAAGCTAAAACACTTAATGATATTCAAAGCCAAGCTATTGAGGTAATTTCAAGCTCAGTCTATGAAAACTCAACGGCCGTAAAAGAGGTTTCTCAAAACTGTGCAGAAGCGGCAAGCAGTGCCACCGCTGCTAATCAAAAAACCAAAGAAGGCCTACAGGTTGTCCAACAAGGGGTAAGCTCTGTTGAGTCAGTGGCCGACACCTTAACCAAATCGCTAACAGATCTTAATCAGCTGGAAGCCTCAGTAAATGAAGTCACTGCTATTTTAAGTGTAATAAGTAACATTGCCGAACAAACTAATTTACTAGCACTGAATGCTGCAATCGAAGCCGCAAGAGCGGGTGAACAAGGCAGAGGATTTGCAGTGGTTGCTGATGAAGTAAGAACATTGGCTAGTCGCACACAGAGCTCAACCCTTGAGATCCAAGATAAAATTGACTCATTACAATCTGCAACCAATGCAGTAACGCAAAGGATCCGTTCAAGCGATGCGCAAATTAAAGAGGCGGTGCTCAATTCAGAAAAAGTAGGCCATATGCTTGATGAAATTAGCCTTCAAGCAAAAGCGATTTCTGATGCCAATATGACCATAGCTTCTGCATCTGAGCAGCAATCTCAAGTGACCGAAGAAATAGCCCTGCGTTTAAACGAAGTCCAAGATACAAGTCGTCAGTCGCAGCAACAAACACAAAATATTTCAGATTCTTCAAGCAAACTGGCTAACTTAGCAAATAACTTAAACGGGCAGATTAACCGCTTTAAATTGGGCTAGTCGCTGGTTCTGCTCAGCGACTAGCGATTAGTTTATTTAAAATCGGTAAGTAACAGATGCACCGATTGTTTGTGGGTTTACAACTGCAACATAGCCTTGTGGGTAACGGCCACTAGCAGGCTCTTTTGCAGTATACGCCTCTTCATCTAAGGCGTTGTTGATGAAAGCACTGATCAGCCACTGTTCGGTATCGTAGCTCATCGATAAACGCGTAATGGTGTAATCACCTGCAACGCGCTCTTCAGTGTTCGTTAAATCGCCATAAAACTCATCAACATAATTAGCACTTAAATTGACTTTTAAACTATCAGTAAACCAGTGAGATACACCCAAACTCGCGGTTAACTCCGGCGCAGAATTTAGTTCATTGCCAACGGCTTCTGGGAACGCAATTGATTCATCTATTTTAGTTTTCAATAAACCAAAACCGCCATGTAATTGCCACTGTTCGCCCAGCATGCTGTAAGCTTCAACTTCTAAACCATAGCTATGGGCATCTTCAATATTAGTGATTTTACGCTCAGAGCTTAGCGCTTGATAACCGTTGAAGTTATTGTAAAACACGTTGGCACTAATATTAATATCGCCATTATTTAAAACGCTGCGTGAGCCAATTTCATAGGTATTAACCGTTTCTTCATCGTAGTAGTAATAATCTTCTGCGGTAAAATCAAGGGCACCGCCCCCTGCATTGTAACCACGACGAGCACTAGCAAATAAAGTCGTTTCGTCGCTAATGTCATATTGAATCGCGAGCTTTGGTAAACGCAGTGTGTGAGAGTTATCAAGTTGTTCAACCAGCATATCACCGCGAAATGCCATATTAAAATTACGTAATTGTTCTTCACGCTCAATGCGCAGACCCGCTGTTAATGTGAAATCGCGACTTAAGTTAAAGCTTGTTTCACCATATATTGCCGTCGATTTACTACTATCGTCACCGTAATAATTAGTCGCTCCAACACTTTCAAAGTCTTGGTCGCGGTCAAAATAGGCAAGACCCACAAAACCAGAGTAAAAATCATTGCTTAAACCAAAGTTCAATTTGGTATCGACAGTGATGTTACTCTCATCCATTGATACATCAGATTCTGCGCTTTCAAGTGGCTCATATGCTTCAAAGCCCCATTTGTAATCCATATAAGCAACTAAAACATCTAGCGAAAAATCATCGTTAATTTTGTAATCAACATTCACTTGCGTGGTGTCAGATTCAGTATCCATAATACGTTGATATAGTGGCTCATAATCAAATGGCTCATCCGCTAAAAAGTACTTACGACCCGAGTTACCCTCTTCACTATAAGTTGAATATGTTAGCTGTACTGATAAATCTTGGCTTGGTGTGTAAAGTAATTTAGCGCGTGTGCTACTGGTATTTAACTTGTTTAATTCACGATCAGTTGGGTTTGTTTCGTATACCGGCGGATTTGAAAATTTTTCGCCATCAACGTACTGAGTTGATAAACGAAATGCTAATACATCTTCAACTAACGCTCCTGATACCACTGCGGCAGTGTCTAGGTAGCTATCTTGGTTGCGATAACCGACGCGCACAGCGCCTTCAAAATCTTGAGTTGGCGCTTTAGTTGTCATGTAGACAGCACCCGCAATACTATTACGACCATTGCTGGTTGATTGCGGCCCTCGGTAAACCTCAATTTGTTCTACATCCCACAGACCCGTATCACCAGTTAAATCAGCTACAAACGGCTGGCTTACACCATCAATCAAGGTTGAGACACGAGCCTTTGAACCACCACTAAATGAGTTAAAGCCCGTTGCGCCACCATTACCAGACACACCTCGCATATCTGGCACCGAGCCCGTTAACACAACAACGTTCGCCATTTCTGACAGTGCTTCAGATATCGATGCAAATTGGCCGTTTTCTAATAGCGACTTATCAACAACTGCCACTGACGACATCGTCTCTTTAAGTGACTTCTCAGTTTTTTCACCTGTAACAACAATGGTATCCATTGATTTTCGACTGTTTTGATCGTCGTCGGCCCACGCTGAGCATTGCGTAACAAGTAATGATGCAAGCATAACTTTGGTGAGTGAATTAAGTTTAAATGCTGTAGCCAATGTCCTTTCCCCGTAAGAGATTATTAGAATTAAACAAATTGCGTTTGATAAAAAACGCTAGGAAATTAACACAAGCCCAATGTTATTGCAATTGAGTTTGGTTATCATTTACAATAAGATTTAACATTTACTACAACTATAATCTCATGCTCATTTTTACTGTTACTCTGCTTATCTTTTTCGCTGTCAGTATTTTATATTGCACCAGAAAACAGCAGCGATTCTTAAAAAAACCAATTAAAAAACAATGGCGATTACTTTCAATTGCGTTAACTATTTGCGCATCAATACTTGCCCTTCAACAATTCTCAGTCACAGCGGCCGTGTTCTACATCATCTTTAGTGTGATGCTAATGTTGATGCTGCTCCCTTTTGTGAGCCTGCTGCAAAGAAAAGGATAACTCATGACAAGTTCAGCTAAACGCCAACCAACTTGGTTAGGGAAAACGCTAGCAGGTGCAATTTTAGGGCTAGCACTTTCATTTATTTTCGTTGCTTTTTTTGCTTGGTATGGCCCTGGAGGCATTGACGCTCGCGATAAAGTGCAATTTAACATGTGGATGATCACGCCAGTTTGGCTAACCATTTTTAGTTTTAGTTATTTGTTCAACTCAGCAAAGCAAGCTTGGCTTGTACTTGGTGGGTTAACTGTGCTGCTTTATGGCGTATTTTTTATGCTAAGGAACGCATTATGAAAGTCAGATCGGATATTCTTCGCACCTATCAAGGAGTACACACATGGACAGGCATCATTGCAGGTTTAGTGCTATTCATAGGTTTTTATGCTGGCAGCTTGACCATGTTCAAACACGAAATCCAGCAATGGGCTGCCCCCATTCAAGCTCCTAAAGTCACCAGCTCTAATTATGACTACCAAACGCTGGTAGATACGGCAATTAATGAGCAAGGCGAACAACTTGCTAAAGGCTTTAACCTTGATTTACATACCCAAGATGCACCTCTTTCGTGGTATATCAAAGGCAATGCCCGAGGCATGGAGCTTGATAAACAACTGAACTTCGCCCACCTAAATGCTGATGGCAGTTTAAACGTCAGCGTACAAACCGAAAATGAACTTGCTGATTTAGTTGATTATTTACACCGTACAGCAGGCTTTATAGGCGAAATTGGTCATGATCAATCAGGGGTGTATATTCTTGGTATTGCCTGTATTTTGTATTTTTTAGCTTTGGTCTCAGGAGTGATTATTTTACTGCCGACATTAGTTAAAACTTTTTTTGCACTGCGAAAAGAAAAAGGGCCTAGTCGATTTTGGCTTGATAGCCATAACCTTGTCGGTATAGCCAGTTTACCATTTCATTTAGTCATTGCTTTTACCGTGGTGGTATTTGCATTTCATGATTTTATTTATGGTGGTTTAGCACAATTTTATGATGGTAAGCCGCTATTTCAGCGCCCTACGCCTGCGGCGCAAAGTTTTCATATTGAAAACTTGCCACGCATTGATGAGCAAGTACTCGCAGCGAAAAACTATGCCCCCGGCTATGAGCCAATCCATATTCGCTATAGTAATTTAAATTCAGCATCACCTTCTGCGGTGTTTATGATGAGTAACAATAATACGGTAGTGCGTGGACCAGATACTGATTACCTATTCATGAACCCGTACACACTAGAAGTGGTTAACTCAAGCTACCCGCAAGGCGAAGATGCAGTGTGGGGTAACATGGTTGCCAGTATTTTCTCACTTCATTTTGGCACCTATGGAGGAGACTGGGGTCGTTGGGGTTACTTCATTATGGGATTACTTGGCGCCTTCTTATTCTATTCAGGTAATTTATTGTGGATAGACAAACGCTTCAAAAAAGATCCTAATAAACGCAGTACCTTGTTTATGGCAAAACTCACCATTGGCGTTTGTTTAGGGTCTATGATTGCCGTTGCTTTTACACTCGTCGCTGCCAAATGGCTACCTGCATTTGTTAGCAACACAAACTACGCTACCCTATACAGTTACTATGCAGCCTTTTTTGTTTTTGTAATATATAGCTTCTTAAAACCTGTGCAAAAGGCAACCACGGTTGGGTTTTATTTACTCGCAAGTCTGTGTGCATTAATGGTGTTATCTACGCTAGTAAAACTTGCCAGCGACACCAATTCACTATTCTACTCAAGCTATTTAGTTGATATTGTCGCTGCTATTTTTGCGGCTACTTTCTTTAAAGTGGCAAAACGCCAGCAGCAAAAACAGGCCACGCAAACCATCATGCTGACCTTTGAACAAGCAGGACAAAGTTAAGCACTCTCTTTATGGGTATCAAAGCAATTTGATACCCATAATTTTGCTTTATCGAAAATCTGTGTCTGTTTAACGAAAAACATTTCTTCTCCCTCAAAACATCAGTAGAATCGCCGCAAACTTGAACTATTAACTTTCATAAGGACAGTGATGCAGCGCACCATTCCACCGTTTTTTATTGCTGTTATTTGCGTGCTTCTTGCAATGGTTACCATTCAATCTGGTGCCTCTGTTGCAAAGCAATTATTCCCTTTAATAGGCCCTGAAGGTACCACAGCACTTCGATTAGGTTTTTCAGCTGCTATTTTGTGCCTGGTTTTTAAGCCTTGGCGAGCTTTTCCGCCGATAGGGCAACGCATGCCGATCATCGTTTATGGACTGAGTTTAGGTGGCATGAATATCCTGTTCTATTACGCGATTGAGCGCATTCCTTTAGGCATTGGTGTTGCTCTGGAGTTTACTGGCCCCCTTGCTGTTGCCCTACTTTCATCTCGTAAAAAGCGCGATCTGTTTTGGGTAGCCTGCGCCATTGTTGGCATTATTTTATTGCTACCTGACATGAAAGGCGAAGACAGCCTCGATCCTGTGGGCGTGATCTTAGCCCTTGCAGCAGGTGCATGTTGGGCGTTTTATATATTGTTTGGCAAAAAAACTGGAAACCAAGGCTCTGGCGGGATGACTGTAGCCATGGGGATGAGCGTCGCCGCGATTGTGCTTGTACCTTACGGCGCCGTTTCGCAAGGCGCTGCATTATTGAGTTGGGAAGTATTACCACTTGGTATTTTAGTGGCTATTATGTCTAGCGCACTACCCTATACGTTAGAAATGGTGGCACTTCGCAATATGCCCGCACAAGGCTTTAGCATCATGATGAGTTTAGAGCCTGCGATCGCAGCATTGGCTGGTTTTATAATCCTCTCTGAATTTTTAAGTGTATGGCAATGGCTGGCCATTTTATTAGTGATTACCGCTTCGGTTGGCAGTTCGATGTCGAGTGATAATAAATAACATTATCTAGGCGCCTCAGGGCGCCTTTTTCATATCCTTTTAGTAAACTCGCCTTTTCATATAGACAAAACTCTTCGACATAATTTGTTACATATATTTGTATTAACATACCACTTTTGCGATGAATGGTGATGATAACTATTATCAGTTGTGATAACTTACCCGCCAATTGTTTCCTTATTAAAAACAATAACCCTATAAAAATTTGCTAAATAACATGCGGAGATAAAAATGAAATTCACTCAGTTGCCTGTTGCAACCGCTATTCTTTGTGTACTTTACCCTCAAATCAGTTTTGCAGAACAAACAACTGACGTAGAAGCGAATCTCGAAAAAATCGAAATTGTGGGTATTCGACAAAACCGTATTAGTGAAGGCGCGACAGGTTTAGCACTAGAAATTGATGAAACGCCGCAATCAATCAGTGTGATCTCTGCTGAGCAATTAAAAAATTATTCTGCTTTTAACATTAATGATGCTTTGCGCTTAGCGCCAGGTATCAATGTTGAAGAATGGGAAACAAACCGTACCAACTACACATCACGTGGTTTTGAAATTAAGAATACACAAATCGATGGGGTTGGCTTACCGAATGACTGGGGTATCGTTACCGGCGCAATGGAAGCATACGGCTACGAAAAAATTGAAGTTATTCGTGGTGCCAATGGCTTACTCACTGGTGTAGGTAATGCATCGGGTACGCTTAACTATGTACGCAAACGCCCTAAAAACGAAAACGGCGGCGAAATCGGAGTCTCTGTTGGCTCATGGGATTTTAAACGTTTACAAGCTGACTACTCACTATTATTAACCGAATCAGGTAGTTGGGCTGCTCGTTTTGTGGCTGCCGCAGAAGATAAAGAATCATATCTGGATGGTCTTGAGAACAATCGCGAGTTTTTCTCTGCGGTGGTAGATGGTCAGCTTACAGATAACTCAACGGTTACTATCGGTTACTCATATCAAGACGCAGATACCGATGGCAATACTTGGGGCGGCCTTGTTTATAACTACACAGATGGTACGCAAGCTAAATGGGATGTCAGCGACACAACCACCCAAGAGTGGACAATGTGGGACACCATTAACACCTCTGCATTTGTTGAGTACAACTATGTTTTTGCAAACGCATGGCAGCTTCAAGCGAGCTACAACTTCCGTGGTTTTGAAGAGCAAGACAAACTATTTTATGCCAGCGGCAGCATTGATAAAGACACCAATCTTGGCCTAAGTGGTTGGCCGGGTCGTTACGACAGCGAGGTAGATGCTGATTTATTTGAAATCAAAGCATTTGGTGCCTTTGAATTGTTTGGTAAAGAGCACCAAGCAAGCTTTGGGGTAAGCCATGCTAAAAGTGATGATGTGATGTATCAACACCCGTTTGATTTTGCAAATACACCGGCGTATGGACCAACGCCTGCGTTTCCGTACGATTTAGATGCGATCCCAGAACCGGATTGGTTAACACCAGTTCTTTATTCAGATATTGAACAAAAGCTAACCCGTTACTTTGGCTCGGCTCAGTTAAATATTACTGATAAATTATTTACCGTGGTTGGTTTTAACGCTATTGAATTTGAACGCTCAGGTATGAATGCCGGTGCATCAATCGATAATGACGAAAGCGAAACAAGCCCATATATCGGTTTTACCTATAAGTTAAACGACGATTTAAACTTATATGCTAGTTACTCAGATATTTATCAGCCGCAAGAGCAAGCTGATTACAACGGCCAATACTTAGCACCTACCAAAGGCACTAACTTTGAAACCGGTGTTAAAGCTTCTTGGTTTGATGATGCCCTAATGACAACATTTGCTTATTTTACTGCTGAGCAAGATAATTTTGCGCAATATGCGGGCCTCACTGAAGATGGTATTTATTACTATGAAGGCGTGTCTATTGAGTCAGAAGGCTATGAATTTGAAGTCACTGGTAAAATCACCGACGCTATGAATATCGTCGCATCTTATACACATATTGATGTAACAGATGAAAATGGTGATGACACCAATAAATGGGCACCTCGCGATGTTGTTGGTGTAACAGTGGATTATGCACTAACAGATGCAGTGGTTGTTGGTTTAAATGGCCGTTGGCAATCTAAAATCGAAAGCACTGATTACAATGTTAAGCAAGGTAGTTACGCCCTGCTAAACGCCTTCGCACGTTGGAATATTAATGACCAAGTAGCAGTACAAGCTAACGTTAATAATATTACTGATGAGCAGTACATCAATAGCTTACAAACCGTGGGTTATTACGGCGCGCCAACAAACGGAAGCCTAACTCTGACCTATAAGTTCTAAACGCTGTTTAGAAAAAAGTGTCGCCCGATTGGGCGACACACATCTATTAATTAGGGCAATTACCTAATTCATAATACCCAGCACTAGTTTGCGCTAAGGTACTAGTATAAAAGGTGTTATAAAGACCAAGGTTATCACCTGAGCCTACCGCATAGGCGTAAGAGCCATTCGTGGTTGCGCGATTTGCTTGCACATGCGCATAGTTGCTTGAGGTGGTTTCAGTGCATTGGTAATCACCATTCGGTGTTGAGTCACACGCATCACCCACACCATCTGCATCACTATCCAGTTGATCACTATTGGCCACCAGCGGGCAGTTATCTAGGCTATCACTGACACCATCGCTGTCGGAGTCACTCGTTTCACCATCAGGAGTGCTGTCACACACATTACCAACCCCGTCATTATCGTTATCGGCTTGATCAGCATTCGCTACATTCGGGCAATTATCTGCACCGTCGAGCACACCGTCATTGTCTGCGTCATTAGTCGGTTCGGTGGTGGTTTTGCATGCCTGTAATGGCCCTGCACAACTTGAATCACCATCAGCAATCCACTGACATTGATTTGTGCCCGCTGAATACTCGCGCATAGTAAATGCTGCAGTTCCAAACGCTAAATAACAGGCAGAATAGCCTTCGCCCCAGCTAATGTGGCCTTCGTTGATATGAAGATTGTAATCGCCTGTTACACCAGCATCGATGACAAAACTAATGCTATCTGTTGATGTAAGCGCAGTATCATCAGTTGCGGTGATCACTGCGGTATTATTGCCACCAGCCAAATTGCATTGCTCAGCAAAGTACTCTAGCCCATTCACCGTAGCCGTCACATCACCATTGCTAAAGCTTACCACTACAGTGCTTAAATTTTGATTATCATCAATCACCGTGCCCGTTACCGTAGCGCACTGCCCGTTTACACTAGCCGCAGTGTCACTCAGTAGCGGTGCTGTAGCCGCAGGCTCTGGTCCAACGCGTACCGTTAGATTAGCTTCATCACCTTGTTTCGCTTCATTATCTGTGGCACTGACACGCACTTCATAAAGTCCATCACTGAGTGCACTTGTCACCCCGCTAAAAGTATTATTCGCATCGACTTGCACGTTCAGTGACTCAATTAAGCTTGCCGCGCCACCGGCTAGGCTATACACGTTAATATCAACATTCGTTACACTGCCTTCTGGGTCGACTGCACTGCCTGTAATGGTGAGCTGATTATTACTGTCTGTGGCAGTTAAATTACTAATTTCAGGGCCTGCATTACGATCAACTCGTTTATTATTAGTCGCAAAGTACTCACCGAGATAGGTTGCAAAATTAATACTGTTTGCCGCCACATAATCGCCAGACGCACCTTGCCCGCCCGACCACGAATGATCCAAATTATTAAACCACAGCATAGCAACCCGATTCTCTTGCCAAAGTGACTGCTCAGCGGTACGCGTTGCATCATCACTTATTGTCGTCGTGCCTGAAAGTTGATTAACCCCATAAAGGGCAGCAAAGCCATCTGCGTTTTGCTGGTTGTAACAGGTATTGACTGTGGTATCGGCAGTACCGTGACCAATCACCGCTATTTGTGTGGCAAAATGATCTTTATAACTGCCAGCATAGCTTTCACAGCGGGATACAAAGGTGTTTTCAGACACTGTTTCACAGGTCGAAATTGCCCCACTTGAACTTGTGCCGATGGTCGGCCCAGCGCTGGGTGCAACCCCGGCAAACACATCAGGCGCTACACAAGCCGTTTGTGCAGCCATTGCAGCCCCAGATGATAAACCTGCAATATACACTTGTTTGTGATCAATATTACGCGCTGCATCAGAACTTAATGCATTGGCTAAATTAATCAAATTCTTATAATCGCCAGAGCTTCTATTAATTGCTCCTTGCCAATATGACCAGCAGCTATAGCCTGCTTTATTCATTGCATCAGGAACGGCTATTACCATGCCATGGGCTTCGGCTGCATCTTCAAGATTCGCAGTTAAGTAGTTATTAATGGGTTGTACGCAGCCATGTAATACCAGCATCAAAGAATGGCCATTGCCTATGCTTGATTGCGTATCAGGAGTGTAAATGTGAACATTATTAAAACCGCCAATGCTGACATTTTGCTGCCAACTCCCTGCAAAACTTGGCTGTGAGAAAATAGCAGCACAGAGCACTGCGAGCGGAGTAAACGACGCTGATTTTCGTTTACATAATTGTGTTACTTTTTGCATATATCGCCTTTATAGTCGTTATCATTGTTGTCTGTCAGTTGATGACTAACCCAATGTAGTAGAACTATTTAAAAAGCGAACTATAACTATAGTGCTATACAGGCATTAAAAAACAACCCAAAGGTAGCATCATCGGGTTTGTTGTTATTTTCAAAACTAAAACCAATTTCATTAACAAAGCCAACGTAACTCGTTGGCTTTGCTTTTGCTAAGGTATGGGCTTAAAAATTAAACCCGACTGATAGCCAATAACGGCGACCATCTTCAACATATCCGTATTCAGCTTCGGTGATTTCTTTATCAAATAAATTATAAACACCAAACCCTAACTTAATGCTGCGGCTTAAATCATAGTTACCACCAATATCAGCCAAGGTGTAATCTGGCGCAATTAAGCTGTCTTGTGACGGACCTGTTGTCGGCTGACTTTCTTCACCACGGTAATGTACACGCAGCCACGTACCTAGCTTATCAACCGGGCGCCAATTAACTGAAGTTTGTAAAATATGCTTTGGTAATTGGTTAAGTGGGCTGCCTTTGTATTCACCGGTTTTTTGCTCAGAATCGGTGTAGGTGTAGTTGGCACTAACATCAAGCTCACTGGTAATGTCGTAAGATACTGATAACTCAAAACCTTGTGTAACGGCCTCATCCACATTGACATAGGTCGTTGGCATCGAACCAAACTGGTTTGGTCCATCAGTACACTGGGTGAGTGGGCACGAAATACGGGTAATTTTGTCTTCAAATTCGTTGTAAAATACGGTGCTTGAAAGCGATAAATCACGGTTTGCATCGTAATAGATACCCATTTCGTAGTTTACAGATTTTTCAGGGCTTAAATCTGGGTTACCGTAAATATTACCACCTCGGCTCACTTGCCCCCAGGCCGCGGTAGATTGACGAATATTCGGCGCTCTAAAGCCTGTAGAGATACCGCCTTTTACCGTCAACGATTTAGTTGCTGTATACACACCATACAAACGTGGGCTGAAATGGCCTGAAAAATTGCCATCATGGTCATAACGAAGACCTGTTGTGAGTTTAAACTGCTTGGTTGCTGCCCACTCATCTTCGGCAAACACCGACCACTGCTCGTTTTCAACATGCGTTAGATCACTAATTTTGTTACTTGTGTAATCATCAAGCTCTTCTTTTAAATAAGCTGCACCAAGTGTTGCGTTGTGATCAGTAAATGGCAGCGTCCAGCTGGTTTGCGCATCGGTATTCTCGACGTACATTTCGCGCGAAGTATTATCAAATTTATCGTACTTTAGGTAACTGCGTGATGAACCAAAATCATAAAAACCGTTATGGCTTAGTGAATAGCTCTCTTGGTCATACTCTGTGGTTGATGACTCTGGGCAACCATTTCGGCCACAGCTTTCACCTTCAGCTAAAGGAGCAACTGTTTTGCCTAATGTTTCGTCAAGTTTTTGTTTTGCAGAGCCTACTTCCAGCATGATTTCGTGGTTATCAGAAGGTGTTAAGATAAACTTTGCTTTGATATTGCTTTGCTCTTTGCCACGAAAACCGGCTTCAAAATCGTCTTCATCACGCTTTGAAAACTGACCTGATAACTGCATACCTAATAACTCAGGGATTAAACCACCCGCAGTAAAGAAACTGCCTTGATTGATATTGCCCGACTCACTTGATTCTTGAATGGTGCTATCTAAACGCAGTTCGCCGTACCATTTTTCTGGTGTTTTACGGGTAATAATATTGATAACCCCACCGATTGCATCTGAGCCATATAATGACGACATAGGGCCACGGATAACCTCGATGCGTTCAATCGCTGAGATAGGCGGAGTCCATGCTCCTTCAACACCAGGGCCATCACTATTTGGGCGGGTTTCACGAGAGGTTTGACGCTGGCCATCAATTAAAATCAAAGTATATTGACTTGCCATACCACGAAGACTGATATCTTTTCTGTCGCCACCACCTGTGACAACCACACCAGGAACATCTGTCATTGCATCGGTTAGATCACGATAAAAACGCTTTTCGAGTTGCTCACGATCAATAACACTGATGCTGGCTGGTGCCTCTTTAAGCATCTGCTCATAACCTGAAGCAGAAACTACAATCACTTCCATGTCTTGCTTTTTATCATCTGCATTTGCAGAATAAGACAAACTAGCCAGTATAGCTGCCGTTAATGGTAAAATGTTCGTAACAACCCTCGTCATAATAATACTCCGTGACATTTTGTTTATTAATGATAATAATTAGCGTTTGCATACTAATGAGAAGTCCCGATTTTCACAATTTACGATTTCTTAAAACTGAATTAAGAAGGCCTGAACTATGAATTCCAAGCTGATAAAAACACTACGCGTTTTTTCTCGTACTGTAGAGACAGGCAATATGAGCGGTGCAGCTGCAGAGTTATCGATGACCACATCGGCTGTGAGTCAACACATTAAGCAATTAGAACAAGAAATCGGATTAAGCCTATTTAACCGCAGCCCACGCGAACTTACCTTAACCGAAGCCGGCCACCTGTATTATCAAAGCTGTTTAAAAATGCTGGCACTAGCTGATCAAGCCAGTACGCAATTACAACATTTGCAAAATAAGCCCAGTGGCGAGCTTAAATTAGTGGCGCCAGTGGGTTTTGGTGGAGGATTATTAAGCGAGCCGTTGGAGCGCTTAATTAACGAATTTGATGATTTACGTATTCAGTTAATTTTGACTGACGAGCCAATTGATATGATTAAATGCGGCGCTGACTTAGCAATCGCTATTGGCCCATTAACAGATTCCAACCTAGTAGCAAGGCAATTAGCAACGTGGCCACTAAAGTTATGCGCCCATAAAGATCATCCAATTAGTCAAATAAAACAGGCTCGCTGGCAAGATCTCAACCAGTTTGCCAGAATTGGACACAGTAATGCTGACAGCAACGCATTTAACCCTTCTACATTAGAAAGCAAGCCACTGCCAAAGGCTAAAATTACAGTGAACAACATGCAAAGTTTAATCAAACTTGTGATTGATGGTGTTGGCTATGGCGTGTTACCCGAACCAGAAGTTAGGCATTTACTAAAATCGAAAGAACTGGTTGAAATAGCACCTGAATGGGCAATGCCAAACTATACTGTTTATGCTGTAACACCAGCCCGAGACAGTTTAGCGGCAAAAACAAGGACTGCCATTGATACTTTAAAACTATGCTTTAACCATGTGTCTAAGCAAGTTGAATTAGTTGATTAAGACTCATAAAGGATAATAGCCATTTGCAATATGCAGATGGGTATTATCCAACTTAGCGTTAACCTAGCGCCAGCCAAACGCCTACACCCATCATAAGCGCGCCAGCAATACGGTTTAACCACTTCACATTATCGCCTTTATCTAAAAACAGCCTTAAGCTTTTACCGCCTGTTGCGTAAATCAACATACAGATAAATTCGCTCAGCATAATAATGCTCACTAATACCGCAAGCTGAGGAGCAACCGCTAAATCAACATTAATAAACGGAGGGAGTAAAGAAATCATAAATGCCCACCCTTTTGGGTTTGCAATGGCAGTGATATAACCCTGCGAAAATAATTGCCCACGACCAATTTGTTGCTGTGTAGCATCGTTAGGTTTAAAGCTGGTTTTAGCGCGCCACATATTAACACCTAAGTATATTAAGTACGCGCCACCTAGGTATTTTAAAAAGACAAATAAGTCAGGGTAATTAAGCATAATACTAGCAACCCCAATCACCGCAGCAATGGCTACCGTGGCAACCCCTAACACCTCACCGACCATCATCCACAGCGTACGTCTAACGCCTACACTCATGCCTAACGTCATGGCGAGCGTCATACACATACCGGGTGTAATAGAAACAAAGAAAAAGGTCGGAATAAAAACCGCGAGTACTGCTAAATCGAGCATAAATGCAATCACATGTTTATTGCTTAAAAAGAGAAAGCGATTAAATCACATTCACTTAAATAAGCAAACAAACACGCGATTGCTAACAGGCTTATAAAAACATACCGCCTGATGCTTCAATGCGTTGTCCGGTCACCCAACGGTTTTCATCACCGAGTAGCTGCGCAATCATAGGACCAATATCATCAGCTTGGCCAACGCGTCCCATGGCTGTAAATGAACTCACTAATTGCGCAACATGCTCATTATCACGGACAGCACCGCCACCAAAATCAGTGGCAATTGCGCCAGGCGCGACGACATTCACGGCAATATTGCGACCAGCAAGTTCCTTTGCCAGGTATTTGGTTAATACTTCAACGGCCCCTTTCATGGTGGCGTAGGCCGCTTTTCCTGGTAATGCAAAACGTGTCAGCCCAGAAGATAAGTTAATAATACGCCCGCCATCATTGATCATCTCATGCAGTGTTTGTGTTAAGAAAAACACACCTTTAACATGTACATTCATCAAATTATCAAACATAGCTTCACTGGTATCAGCAAATGCACTATCACTGCCATGACCTGCGTTATTGATTAAATAATCAAATCGAGACGTTTGCCATTGTGTTGCCAAAGTACTTTCAAGTGTTTGTTTAAATTCAGCAAAACCTAAAATATCGCTCACATCAAGTTGAATGGCGACGGCTTTTGCCCCTAGCGCTGCAACTTCTTCTACAACTTGCTGCGCTTCATCTTTATGGCTTCTGTAAGTAAATACACAATCAATGTTCTTACGTGCCAAACTTAAAACTGTATTTTTACCTAAACCGCGATTACCACCTGTGATCACTGCAATTTTGTTGCTCATCGTGCTTACCCTTTTGCTTTGAAGTAATTGTGAGCAACCAGTATATTTACACTGCAAAACCAGATAAACCATGTAAAATTGAATTAACTGTTCGCAAATAACAAACAATCATGAATGAACTAAATGCCATGAAAACCTTTGTTCAGGTTGCAGAGCTAAAAAGCTTTTCGGCTGCAGCACTTGCACTGAGCATGCCTAAATCATCCGTCTCGCAGTTGGTCAAACAACTCGAAGATACGCTAGGTGCTCGGCTTCTAAACCGCACAACAAGACGGGTTACGCTGACCAATGAAGGCACTGTGTTTTATCAGCGCTGCAAAGATATGCTTGCTGATATAGACGAACTACAAACCCTATTTCATAAAAAAGACGAAGCGTTATCAGGGCGTCTTAGAGTAGATATGCCACAGCCAATTAGCAGACGTTTAGTGCTGCCGAATCTAGACAGCTTTTTATCTGCACACCCGCAATTAGAGATTGAACTGAGTAGTTCTGACAGACGAGTTAACCTAATTGAAGAAGGCTTTGATTGTGTAGTGCGAGTCGGTAATTTAGAAGACTCATCGCTGATTGCGAAAAAAATTGGCCACTGCCCTACGATTAACTGTGTAAGCCCAGGTTATATTAAAAACTATGGCAACATCACTGAACTTAGCGATTTAGCCGAGCATTACATTGTTCGCTATAGCCAAACGCTCGGCCAACTTGACCCTGGCTTTGAATACCAAGATACGCAAGGCGATTGGCAAACCCTGACCATGAAATCACAGCTCACAGTCAACAATACGGATGCCTATAAAGCAGCGTGTTTAGCTGGGCTTGGCCTTATTCAAGTGCCTCGTCATGGAGTTCTTGACGAGCTTAGTTGTGGTGAACTTATCCAAGTTTTGCCTGACTATAATTTGCCGCCCATGCCTATGAATATCGTCTACCCAAATCGACGCCATTTACCAAGGCGTACCCGAGTGTTTATTGATTGGTTAAGCGAGCAATTAAAACCGATTACCCATAGCTAAGATACTTGCTATGTGCGCTTCAGTTTACCTACCTTTAATTACAGACAGCAGGAGTTGATCAATTTCATTATTCACTCCACCAACGCTACTATTGTTTAATATTACATAACCAATATTTTTATCTGTCACAGAGCGAGTTAAGGATGTCCAGCCTCTATTAAACCCTGCAAAACCTAGACTGTTATTCTCAGAGTCTACGACATAACTCATACTCCATCGCCCTCCTGTGTGAGGCTGAGCTTGAATCATATTTGCAATAAGCTGATTTGATAAAATATTTGAACCAATGTAATTACCTTGCTCATTTTTTAGCACTGCCTGATTAAACTTAGCTAAATCATCTGCCGTTGTTATAAAGCCAGCGGCAGCTGTTTCTGTAAAGTACACCATAGCTGTTTTGTTGCCATTCTCATCGTAAGGACTAGCCAGCTTTGCTGGAGAAATGCGGTTGATATCAAACGAAGAATTTGTCATTCCGAGGGGTAAAAGAACGTTTTCAGTCATAAAATTACTGAAAGATTGATTAGTCAGGTCTTCAATTAACAGCTGAACTATCGTGTAACCACCACCTGAGTATGACCATTTAGTGTCAGGTTCATGAATAATTTTAACGGCTCCATCACCCGTATTATTGCCTTCTAATGACTCTACAAGAGTAGGTAATGGATCTTCAGCACTCCATCCATTGTAGCCACTTAATGAAAGCCCTGCAGTATGAGAGAGAATATTACGTAAAGTTACTTTGTTAGCATCAAACTGAGAATTCGGTATTTTCCAGCTTTTTAAGTAATCATTAATTGGTTTATCAAGTTCAACTTTACCTTGTTCAACTAGTATCATTGCGCCCCAAGCTGTAATCACTTTAGAAATGGAGCCAACATTGAATAAAGTTTTGTGTGTGATTGGGGTTCTATTTTCAGCGTCAGCATGGCCATAAGAATATGAACCAAGCACCTCATTCCCTTGAACAATCGATATAGCAATACCACGCGCTTTGCTTTTTTCAAGAATTAACGGGATCTCCTTATCTAGCACTTTAGAAAATTCTAAACTTTTGGTTTGTTTTGCATGTAATGAGCAAGACGATATTAAAAATAATATTAGAATTATAAACTTATTCATGAGCATCCTTGTTTTATAACGACCGCATCAAAGGCCTAATTTAATTGACTAAAATAGCATTCAAAGCAGAAACCAAGCACTTAGGACCTTCCCTTAAGCTATTGCCTGCTAAACTTTTAGAGCTGATAGTAACTTCTCAGCTTCATCAGATAGCTTAACGCGTTCATCCATTTTTGAAACATGCTTTAAGCGCGTGTAGATTTCAATATAACGTGTTCTTGCTTTTACAAAAGCCTCTGAATGATAGCAGCTTTAAATCCACTCCAGCTCTTGCTCTGATATGCTTTCGAGAACTCTGTGTGGTACTTCCTCACAATACTCTAACAGTGAGAAGTTTGTTAGATGGCGCATATCAATAGGTTCTACTTTTTCATCAAGTAGCCATGGCAATAAATATACATTCGAAAACATAGTTTCAGCTAGTTCGTAAGACGCCTTATTAATATCACCAATACGAAACGTTAGTATCGAACGACACAACATTTGCACTGGCTCACCCATATCATCAGGAAAGTGTGAATCATGCCACTGTATATGTTGCTCAGCTTTTTTCATATCATTGAGTACGAGCAACAAAGGAAATATTAAATATCGCTTACCATAACCATCTGAGATACAGCCATAATCTCTAATCTCTCGGTTAAAAGCAGATTTATAGCTAGATATCTTTGCTCGAATTTTCTTGTCGGTATCTGGAATTATAAACATGAACAACATTTCCTCTTATTTGCTAACCGCTTATCTACGAATAAGAATATGCAAGTAGGCAATACAAAAATCCCCGCTTAATGGGCGGGGATTCCTAACATGACCATTTAACAAATTACTGAGTGACACCGTCAGCGGCAACTGGCTCTGCGGGTTTTTCGTCACTTAATAAATATTTTTCTAACCACTGCTCTTGCTCCCAAAGTACATGCAGCAAGCTCTTACGAGCACGATAGCCATGCGCCTCAAAAGGTAACATCACTAATCGGGCTTCTTTACCTAGGCCTTTTAATGCAGCGTACATACGCTCACTTTGCATTGGGAAAGTACCCGAATTAGGATCTTCTTGACCATGGATCATCAGCATAGGCTCATTGATTTTCTCAGCGTGGAAAAACGGTGACATAGCCGCGTACACATCTTGCGCTTGCCAAAAATCACGCTCTTCACCTTGGAAACCAAATGGCGTTAGGGTGCGGTTGTAAGCACCACTGCGAGCAATACCGGTTTTAAATAAGTCGCTGTGTGCTAATAAATTCGCCACCATAAAGGCACCATAAGAGTGACCAGCAATGGCAATTTTGTTTTTATCTGCCACCCCTTTTTCAACAAGTACATCTACCGCAGCCTTAGCACTTGCTACCAGCTGCTTACGGAATAAGTCGTTTGGCTCTTTACCGTCAACACCCACAATTGGCATTTTCGGGTCGTCAAATACGGCAATACCTTTTGCAAGATAAGGCATTGGCCCCCAATAACCGATATAAGTGAACTCATAAGGCGACTCGCGCATTTGTGACGCAACGGCTTTATCTTTATATTCAAGCGGATAAGCCCACATTAGAACTGGTAACGGGCCTTGAGTTGAATCATAACCAGGCGGTAAATAAAGCGTACCACTAAGCTCAACGCCATCATCACGCTGGTATCGAATTAGCTCTTTAGTCACCCCTTTAAATTCTGGGTAAGGGTGCTCAAAAGTCGTAAGTTGAGTCAGGGTTTTATCGTCTAGGTCGCGAATAAAAAAGTTAGGTTGCTCAGTTTTAGATTCGCGAATCGTAATTAAACGCTCGCCTTCATCATCAAGCATTGCACGCACACGCTCATAGTATGGTGCTTCTGATTGCCAAACACGTGTTGTGGTATTAGTTTTTACATCATAACGATCTAAAAACGGAATATTGCCCTTTTCAGATGCACCGTTACCGCGTAAGAAAAGATAACGCCCTCCAACGACTTTTAATACGTCAGCACCTAAATCATTCTTTTCATAAATTGGGTAACCTGGGTTTTTGTAGGCATCGTTATAGCTGCGCTCAGAAAAAAGCACGCGGTTTTTATCTGCATTACGCGGTTGAATAACAAATGTGCGAACTTGTCGGTCGCTAAAGCGCCATTCAGATAACAGAGCAACATTACCGTTGCCCCAAGTTATTGAATCAAAACGGCGTTCAACTTTCGCAAATAACTTCGCATCACGTTTAAAAGGTGCTCTTAGGCTATAAAGGTGATCGTGATAAGGCACGTCGGTTTTCATATCACCGCCGTCTTGTGCTTCTGCCCAAATTACTTCAGCGCCTTGATCTGCTCGCCATTGAAATTCGCGGCGACCAGTACGCACACTGTCATAACCTTGTGGAATGTTATCTGCTAAAGGCTGCTTCGCAAGCTCTGCTAACGTATAGCCACGCATGCCCCAAATTTGCCAAGTCGCAGCAAATCGGCTGTAAGGTACTTGATACGAAAAAGGCTCATCAATCATGCCAACCAAAATATTGGTTGAATCAGGCGAGACCGAAAACGATTTAATTAAGCCCGGTTGACCAATCGGTTGGCCTTGACCACTGAGCGGAATATAAGTCAGCTGGCTTTGGGCAAAGAACTTAAATTGTGCTTCATCGTATGGGCTAGTTAGCAGGTTTTGATAAGTACGCGCAGGCGCTTTTTCACCACTACTTTGCTGAATAACAGGCACAACCTGCGAGCTGTCATTGCTGATACGTGCTTTACCAATATTGACCGCTGCATTTGCGACAATAGCGCTGCTATCTGGCAACCACGTATAAGGCGTGCGCGTTAGCACAGAATTAAGAGGCGTATCACTTAACTGGCGGGCTTGCTTAGTACTTACATTATAGACCCATAGGTTAGCACTCGATGCTTGCTCAACTACAAATGCCAAATATTGACTGTCGCTTGACCAACTTGGTGAGCGTAAAATTCCATTTGGCAAACCAGATACAACAATTTCAGAGCCTGTTTCAACATGCTTAAGCACTAAAGATGTAAATTTATTACGCACTCGTGAGCGCGAAAAATTAGCAGGATTAAGCTTAATACCCGCAAGTTTCAACTCTTCTTTGGCTAAGTCTTGTAAGGTATCGATGCGTTTTCTATCAAATAACGCCAGCCACTGGCCATCATTCGATAAATAACTACTCGGTGCAAGCTTAGCGTCAACCACAGCAGCCAGTGCCGGCGATGGAGTTTGATAACCTTGATTAGCAAAACTGGGTGTGCAAACAGCTGCGCCAATGACTAGCGCAAAAAGCAGTTTAAATGCTTTCATGTTCGTTCCTTTTTCGTTTTTATTTTCGATTCTGTAAACAAGTAGAACATGTTTGCAGCATTTCATAAAGAGTTTCGACCCTTTTGGCAGCCAATCAGTGACTTAAACAGCTAAATTACGCTAAAATAAGAGCACTCTATTCGCCACTTTTTGCTAATAAAAATGAAAAAATCGACAGGCAAAGTCACAATTTGGGATGTAGCTGAACAAGCACAGGTTTCAAAATCAACGGTGTCTTTGGTCCTTACCAACAGTGATAAGGTCAGTAAAAAAAGTAAAGAAAAAGTACTGGCTGCCATTGATAAGCTTGGCTATGTGTATAACCGCGATGCTGCAGCACTACGCAGCAAGCGATCAAACCTAGTCGCGTTGGTTATAAATGACTTAACCAACCCGTATTCAGCTCAGCTTGCTGTTGGTCTCGAAAAACACATCTTTAAGCTTGGCATGCTGCCAATGCTGGTGAATATTGCAGAGTGTGTCGAAAGGCAAACTCAAGTGGTGAAAACCCTAAAAGAATACAACGTATCGGCGTTTATTATGTGTCCAGCACCGGGGACAGAGCAGCAGTGGCAAGATGATTTAATAAATAGTGGTTTTCCGGTTATTAATATCATGCGTGAAATTCCGTTTTCAGCTGCGCCGTGTATTTTGCCTGATAACAAAAAAGGCACACATATTTCGACTAGCCATATTTTATCGCAAGGCATAGAAGAAGTTGCATTTTTAGGCGGCACGGCAGAAATATCTGACTACCATGAACGTTTAAGTGGTTTTTTAGCTGCGCTTGAGCAATTTAATATCACTGACGAAAAACCCGTTATTCAAGCGCCGACAAACCGCCAAGGTGGCCGAGAAGCCTTTAATACCCTTATAAAACAAGCACCAAATACCAAAGCCATTGTCTGTTTTAATGATGTGATTGCTTACGGCGCGATTGAAGCTATGCGCCAACACGGCCTTGAGCCGGGTAAAGACATTAAAGTTATTGGCTTTGATGACCTAGAAGATTCACGCTTAATGTTGCCTTCTCTTTCAACCATCGCCATTAATGCCGATGAAATCGGTAAACGCACCTGTCAGGTGTTAAAAGAACTATTAGATAAATCAACGCCACCCGTTCGCACCTTGGTGGATGTTAACTTAAAAATACGAGATTCAAGTCAATGAAAAAAGTGTTAGTGATCGGCTATGTATGGCCTGAGCCTAATTCGTCGGCAGCCGGCACCCACATGATGTCACTCTTGCGCGCCTTTCGTGCAGAAAACTGGCAAGTTGAATTTGCAAGCCCAGCGCAAAAAACCGAACACATGGTGGATCTCAGCGAAGATGGCATTACCACACAGGTCATTGCATTAAACTGCTCAAGCTTTGATGAGTACGTGCAAGCGTATAACCCTGATATTGTGATGTTTGATCGCTTTATGATGGAAGAACAGTTCGGTTGGCGAGTCGATAAATACTGCCCTAACGCACTTAAAATTCTTGATACCGAAGATTTACAGTGCCTAAGAAATGCCCGTCACGAAGCTCATAAAGCAGGCCGAGCATTCAGCCATAGTGATTTACACAGCGATATTGCAAAGCGAGAAATCGCGGCAATTTTACGCTCAGACATCAGCTTAATTATCTCGCATTACGAGATGCAGCTACTCAATGACGTTTTCAAAGTTGATAGCGCCCTACTTCACCATTTACCATTTTTGGTTGATTTACAGCATATTCCTACCAGCACCAAAGCATTTGCTGAGCGTAAGCACTTTATGACCATTGGTAATTTTCGTCATGCGCCAAACTGGGATGCAGTGTTGTACTTGCAACAGATTTGGCCGCTGATCCGCAAACAATTACCCGATGCTGAACTCCATATTTATGGCTCTTACCCACCGCCTAAGGCGACAGCGCTTAACAATCCAAAAACCGGCTTCTTAATCAAAGGCTGGGCAGATGATGCTTATCAAGTTATGGAAGATGCCCGAGTATGTTTATCGCCACTGCGTTTTGGGGCGGGTATTAAGGGTAAGTTACTCGAAGCGATGATCATGCAAACGCCGAGCGTAACAACCCCTATTGGTAGTGAAGGCATGCATCAAGATGAGCCTTGGTCAGGCGCAATCTGTGAAGATGCAAAGCAATTTGCAGGTGCTGCAGTAGCACTTTATCAAGATGAAGCGTTATTTACTCAGGCACAGCAAAATGGCCAGCAGTTATTGCAAAAATATTATGATAAATCAAAACTTCAGTCGCAGTTAATCGCTAAAATCACCACCATTAGTGAGTCATTAGCGCAGCATAGACAGCAAAATTTTACCGGCCAAATGCTTAAACATCACACCATGCGTTCGACCCAATACATGGCGCAGTGGATTGAAGCAAAAAATAAGTAATTTTGCCGTAAATAACACTAGACATAGCGGCTTTTGTCGCTAAAATCGCGCTGGTCAATTTAAGCGATATAGTCTAGCTATTAGACTATATCTTATTGAATTTTGGTCTATCCTTAACTGAACAATTTAACCTTTGGTTCAAAACGCCTTTGAAAACCGCAACGTTTACTGAAAAACGAAAATTTATCGTGAAGCTTGGCAAAATGCTTCATAAATACGGTACACCTGCATACCGACTAGAAGCGCACTTAATGGAAGTTGCGACTTACCTCGGTTTAAAATCATCTTTTGTTATGTCGCCAACATCCGTGACTTTTGTGATCTGGACAGATGGTCATGAAGAAGAGTATACCCATGTGGCGCGTGTTGATCCGGGCGATCATGACTTAGGCTCGCTGGCAGATACCGATGACTTAGTAAACAAAATGCTTAATGGCGAGCTGACGCTACAAGAAGTCGATAAACAGCTCGATATTATTTACACCATGCCAAACCCATATAATAAATTTATGACTGGCGTTGCATTTGCGACCTCAGGTGGGGCATTTGCCATGTTGATGGGAACTAGCTGGAATGATGTATTTTGGTCAGCACTGATCACCTTAGTGGTGTATTTATTTGTACTTTGGTCAACACGCTCTAAGCGTGTTGCGCATATGCTTGAACCATTAGTTGCCATTGTTTCTGCGATGATTGCCTGCGCTGTAAGCGTATACCTTGATGCCCAAATAAACATACGACTGGTGGTACTTTCAGCCATCATTGTATTTATACCCGGCTTAGCATTAGCCCTCGGTTTAGCAGAGTTAGCGGCAAGGCATTTAGTATCTGGTACAGCTCGGGTGATGGACTCATTCATGCTGCTGTTTAAACTGTATTTTGGTGCTTTTATTGGTATCGGTATTGGTTTTGCTATTTTTGGACAAAGTGATTTTGTGCAACCGGAACCATTACCAAAGTGGACAGCCTGGCTTGCTATCTTCATGTTATGTAGCAGCCTAATCGTTATTTTTAGAACAAAATTAAAGCATGCAGTTTGGTCAATCGCTTCTGGCTTTATCGCGTATGGCACAAGTATTGGTTCAGCCATGTATCTAGACTACACATTAGGTACATTTGTTGGTGCTTTATCTGTCGGGGTATTCAGTAACTTGTTTAACCGTGTTGCAAATGCACCCGCCTCTATTGTAGCCATGCAAGGTTTAATTGTTTTAGTACCTGGAAGTAAAACCTATATCGGTTTGAATTCATTAATTGAAGGTCAAGATTTCGTTTATGCGGAGCATATAGGCCAACAAACCTTCTTGATATTTATGTCATTAGTGGCGGGGCTTATCTTCGCTAACGTTGCGCTGCCACCGAAGAAAAGTCTATAACTTACTAAGCCCGAGCTTCTCGGGCTTTTTTATATCCCCGTTTTAACAAGCCGACTTTGCTTATCTGTAACAAACTGATATAACTCATAAGTGCATGTGGTAAAAATAAAAAGGATTTATTCTGTGATGAGATTGGCTTGGCTGTTATGTAGCTTTTTCGCATTTAGTGTGTTTGCAGAGTCCCAGTGTGTTAACTGTCATCAAAGCCAAGTTGCAGACTGGCAAACCTCCCATCATTTTCATGCTATGGAAAAAGCCACTCCCGCTTCAGTGCTTGGCAATTTCAACGAACAAACCCTCGACTATCAAGGCCAGCAAGCGCGCTTTTTTCAAAAAGACCAACAACTTTTTATAAGCATGCCAAACCTTGATGGCAAGTTGACTGACTACCCTGTTTTATACACATTTGGCTATGAGCCATTGCAGCAATACATGTTTGAAATGGGCAAAGGCCACATACAACTGTTTCCATTTGCGTGGGACTCACGCAGTAAAACAGAAGGCGGTCAGCGCTGGTTTGTACTGCATCCTGAGCAGAAACAACACGACCTTTTTCATTGGTCGCAAAAAGGCCAAAACTGGAATCATATGTGTGCCGATTGCCACTCAACTGATTTCAAAAAGCAATTTGACCTTAAAACGAATAGCTTTGATTCAACTTATTCAAGCATTAACGTGAGCTGTAAAGCGTGTCATGGCGACACACAAGCGCATTTAAAATGGGCTGATGGCGATAGTAGTATTGCTGATAAGGGCTTTACGCATAATATTAAAAAGCAAACCCCGCTGTTTACCCAAGAAATCGATGGCAGTATGCAAAGCGTGCAGCCTCTGGTAAAAAGCGAGCAAGTGCAAGTGTGTGCAACATGCCATGCTCGCCGCTCACAGCTTGATGACCGCAAAGACCCACATAGCTTTTTACAACACTTTCAAGGCTCATTACTCACTCCAGAGCTTTATCACGTTGATGGTCAAGTGTGGGACGAAGACTATGTTTGGGGTTCATTTTTACAAAGTAAAATGTTCAATGCCGGGGTAACATGTAGTAACTGCCATAACCCTCATTCGGGTAAATTAAAGCTACCGGGTAATCAAACCTGTACGCAATGTCATAGCCAAGAGGTGTTCGACACGCCAAAACATCACGGTCATAAAGTGGCAAGTACTGGTAGCCAATGTGTTGATTGTCATATGCCTGCCACCACCTATATGCAAGTGGATGCAAGGCGCGACCACAGCTTTCGGGTACCTCGTCCAGACTTAACATTAAAAACCAATGCCCCAAATGCCTGTAATAGCTGCCATGAAGACAAGACGCCACAATGGGCGGTTGCTAAAATAAAAGGCTGGCATCCACATTCAAAGCACCTTGGCACTGCGCATTTTTCTGAGGCGTTTTATGCCGCGGATAACCGTTTGCCTAATGCATCAACCATGCTGACCAAAATCGTGCAAGATAAAGGCTTTCCTGAGATCATCCGTGCATCAGCATTAAGCCGCTTAGCCGCAAGCCCAGATAACAATGCTGTCGTCGCGATTGCTCGTTCAGTAAAAGACAGCGAACCATTAAAACGCCAAGCAGCCATTGAGGCGGCGATGCCGTTTGATATCAACCAGCGCTGGCGCCTGTTGAACCCGCTTTTAGATGATGAAAATTTGCCTATCAGAGCCGAAGCTGCACGAGCACTGGCGGCCATGTTAATTCAACCCTTCCCTACGGGGCTCAATGAGCAAGACAGCAAACGTTTAAATGCAGCCCTTGATGAATACAAAGGCATTCAAGAGTACCAAGCAGAGCGTGGCTATTCACACACCAATTTAGGCAATTTGGCGCTCACATTACAAAAGCCTGAGCAAGCCAAAGCACATTACCTGCAAGCAATCAGTGTTGAGCCTATTTTTGCTCCCGCTTATGTCAATTTAGCAGATTTATACCGTAATCAAGGCGATGAAAAAGCAGCGCAAGCCATCTTAAAACAAGGCTTAGACGTTAACCTAGAAAGCGCCGACATACATTATGCCCTGGCAATGAGCCTTATTCGCGCAAAACAAAAAAACACCGCTCTTAACCATTTACAAAAAGCAGCGCAGTTTGCACAAGAAAATGCAAACTATCAGTTTACCTACGCCCTGCTATTACAAGATTTAGGCAACATGCCAGCGGCCATCTCAGCCCTTGAGCGCGCATTTAATTTAACACCGAATAACCCAGATATCAGCTACAGTTTGGCACAGTGGTATGTGGCAGAAGAGAACTACAGCCAAGCGCTGTTTTATGCCAGAAACCTAGCCCGCTTGGTACCGGGTAACCAGCAAGTTGAGCAGTTTGTGAAACAGCTCGAAATGATGAATAGCATTAATCATTAAAAAAGGGCCTAATCGGCCCTTTTCAACTTATGGTTAATAATTAATGCCCATAGTTTAGTGATTTTGCTTTTTCGATTGCTTCATTCACGTTAAGTGACGCCGCTTCTTGACGTGGAGGGAATTCAACAAAGGTTTGAACATGTTCATTTAACTTAGCAATAATCGGCTGCATCAACCAACTCTTACGCATGATTTGATGAAAACCAGTTACCCCATCATAGTGTTCTAATGGATCTTTACGTAAATTAAATAATTTAGGCATACTGTGAGTTACCATATCTTCGTAATATAAGCCATTTGGTTTGGTCGCGAAGTGCATTTTCCATGGACCAAAACGTACCGCCGTAAGTTGTGACTCATAGTAATAAAAGAAATAGTTACGTGCAGATTTATCAGCTTTACCAGTCCAATAAGCTAGGTTGTTTTCACCATCAATATACACTTTGTCTGACTTTTTAAGCTTTTCACGTAAGTTCTTTTCACCTAATGCAGCAGCAACTGTAGGGAAAACATCTTCATGTGATGAAATGCCATTGAGCTTTAAGCCTTTTGGTATTTCATCAGGCCAGCGTACCAAGAAAGGCACGCGCACGCCCCCTTCCCAGGTTGTCATTTTTTCACCACGGAACTCAGTGGTTCCTGCATCAGGCCAGCTTGATTGCTCAGGACCATTATCGCTGGTGTAAATAACAATGGTGTTATCGGCAATTTTTAGCTCATCAAGTTTATCTAGTAGCTTGCCAACATGACCATCATGCTCCATCAAGCCACTACCAAAAATATCTTCTTCAGAACTAATGCCTGTCGCTAAATTTCGGCTTTCAGGTTTTAGGTGTGTGTAAACATGCATACGACTTGTGGCATGCCAAATAAAGAATGGTTTTTTCGCTTTTACTGCGCGTTCCATAAAGTTTAGTGAGCGCTCTAACACTTCTTCATCAAACGTTTCCATTCGTTTGCGAGTAAGTGGGCCAGTATCAGTGATTTTGCCATTGGCGTAAGATTCAATCACACCACGCGGGCCAAACTTTTTAACAAACTTAGGATCTTTAGGGTAATCAGCCTGCTCTGGTTCTTCAGACACATTTAAGTGGTACAAATTTCCGTAAAATTCATCAAAGCCATGCTTTGTTGGTAAGTGCTCATCTAAATCACCTAAGTGATTTTTACCATATTGAGCCGTCATATAACCGCGAGCTTTTAAAAATTCGGCTAAGGTAGGATCGGCTTCTTTTATACCAAGAGGATTACCAGGTTGACCTACCGTGGTTAAGCCTGTCCGCACAGGCAACTGCCCCATTAAAAATGCAGCACGACCCGCTGTACAACTAGGCTGTGCATAATGATCAGTAAACAATGCACCTTCGTTAGCAATGCGATCAATATTAGGGGTTGGGTAGGTCATACCGTGTGAGTATGCACTGAGTGAGATTGGCGCAACGTCATCAACCATTATGGCCAATACGTTTGGCTTATCAGCTGCAAGGCTTACCGTTGAAACCAAACCGCAAATAGCTGCCGCTATTAGTTTTTTCATAAATCATCCTTTATTAGTTAAAGCAATACCTTTCACTCACAATGAGCTTTCATCAGTATAGATGAAAAAACGGTCGATTCTAGCACTTACCTTTATATACATTGGCCTCTATCAATAAAACCACCTATTTTCTATAAACCGCTTTTGAAATTAATAATTAATACCTAACAACAAATACTTAGTGAACTTTTTAGCTATACTAAAAAACTAATACCCCATAAATTTTAACTACTGGATCCCCATATTTTCGCCCTCAATTAGGATTGAACAAGAACAAAAAATAGACTATAACTAACTAATGAAACAGCCTTTTTATCTCTGTGTAAGGACAACACATGACTTCATATCACCTCATCACACTAATTAGTATTGGGGTTTCATTTTCCAGTTATGCGGATAATCAAAAAGAAGTACAAGACATGTCAGATCCTCTGGCTGTTTATACTCAAATAGGCTTTGGTACCACTAACAAAGGGCTAAACTTAAAAGTAGGCCAAGCATACGATACAGGTATCGCAACAACTGCCGGAATGAATGTTATTGAAGTAAAAGGCATATATGGCGATGCACTAGGCTGGGAAAGCGACAGCAAAACAACAGATTCTATCGACTCGTTTCGCTTTCGAAACTTCTCTGTTGATTTGAGCTCTATGAGTGCAACGCAAATTGATGCTAACTATAACCTTAATGCCAATCTTGTTGCTGACGAAAGTATGGATGTTTCGTACAGCTTTATTAAAGCTTTAAAACCTATGGGACGTTTCACGTTCTATCCGTTAGCTGGTGTGGGTGCATCGCTTGGTGAAAATACCCTAGAAGATGACGGCAGTCGTGACAGTGGTTATTCCATTATGGGTGCTTATGGTTTAGTGGGTATGTACGCTAAAGTGACAATTAACGATAAAATATGGCTTAACTACAATCCATTTTGGCTAACCACTATCGGCGGTAGTGATAACTACAAAGACCATTACTATGGGTTAAACCAAAGCCATATTTTAACTCATGAATTCGCCGCAAGTTACCAAATAAACCCGCGAATGAATCTCCGCTATTTTGCAAATTGGAATGAAAACCTTGACTTTGTGGATGGCGACCACCGTCTCGAGTTTAATTATCAACTATAAATTAAGATTTGAAGAAAAATAAACTACAGGGTAAGGGATTAAGTGAAAAAAAAAGTACTAATAAATATGTTGGCGGTAAGTTTACTAAGCACTGAAAGCTTTGCATCAAGTTACGATGAATATGCAATAAAACCTGCCGAGCAACAATTAAGCAATCAACAGCAAAAAGTTGATGAACCTATTTCATTTTTGCCCATCCCGACGTTTATTACAGAACCAGCTGTAGGGCCTGGCCTTGGTGTTGTTGGCCTTTTTTTTCATGACAACGAGAAGAAGGCTAAAAAGAAGAAAAAAGAGGGCTCTACCCTGCCACAAAGTATCAGTTTAGTGGGCCTTATGGGCACTAAAAATGGCACCAAAGGCGGCGCTGTTGGTCACATTACGTTTTGGGATGAAGACCGTATTCGCTATCAAGGGATTGTTGGCTGGGCGAGTATCAATCTTGATTTTTATACCTTCGATGAAATAAAGCTTCTCACGCCATTATCGTTAAATATTGAAGGTCCTGCTGTGTTCCAAAATCTTAAGTTACGCTATGACGATAGTAACTTCTTTTACGGTTTTAAACAGATTTATCGCCAAGTTGATATTAGCTTAGCCGATAACCCTATCGAAGATTTTTTACTTGAAAACGACATTATCAAGGAGCACCTTTCACTTGATGTAAATACGTCAGGTATCGGTCCGCTACTGGAATACGATAGCCGAGATAACCCGCTTAACCCTGAACGTGGCTTTAATTACAAGGCCGAATATTTATATTTTGATGAGGCTATTGGCAGTAAGGTTGATTACACCAGTCTAAAGCTAACCGCCTTAAACTATTGGCGTTACACCGATAAGTTTAATTTTGCTTTACGCATGCAGTATGACTCGGTTAATAATCGAGGTGAGAAACGCTTACCGGTTTACATTCCGCCAAGTATTAGCTTGCGTGGGGTGTCAGCAACGCGTTATCAAGGCCTAGATGTATTTGTTACTGAAGCTGAAGCAAGCTATAAAGTCACACATAAAATAAAACTCAATGTGTTTACTGGTATGGGCTGGGCAGCCGATAGCTTTTCTGACTTATCAAAGGCTGAAACCATTGATACTGTGGGTGCAGGGTTTCGCTATTTGATTGATGAACATTACGGTATCAGCATTGGTTTAGATGTAGCCCATGGTCCTGAACAAAATGCTATATACATTCAAGCAGGTTCTACCTGGTAGCAAAACCAGTTCTTTTTCACTAGTTTTCAAGAAAATCCAAACCAAAAGATTGAATTCGTTGATTTCACTGCTATTATCAAAAGCTCAATAAACATTCAGGGATTGAACGGATGCATAAAAAAGTATCAACAAACCATTATCCATTCAAAAACTTTAAACCTCACGGCCTTGTTGAGTTTTATCAACGTGAAAATACACTTTTAACAACCGCAACAGGTCCTTTCAATGAAGAGATTATTGACGCGCACTCTTTTATGCAAAAGGATTACATCAATAAGCTCAACGCTGATTACGGCCAGTGGTTTGAATTAGTTGAATTTAAAAATTCGTGTATGGCAACCCCTGATGCACTTGAAAAGTTAATGGTGTATTTTGTTGAACTCAAGCGTAAGGGCATTGCACCAGCCAAAACAGCCTTAGTCATAAAAGATGGGCTTGAAGGCGGTAGCTTGCTGAGTGATACCTACTGCAATTTGTATAAACGAGCAGGCTTGATAATGAATGTATTTAAGTCAAAAACAGCGGCCCTTAACTGGTTAGCAGAAGAGCCCGTTGCTGAAATAGCCTGTTAACACACTATTTAATTTAAAAAGTGTTGCTCTTCTTCGCGTAAGGTCAACACTTCAACTCCCTCAGCCGTTACTGCTAAAGTGTGCTCCCATTGCGCAGAAAGCTTTTTATCTCTTGTAACCACAGTCCAGCCATCAGGCTTGGTTTTTACTTTAGCAGCCCCTTGATTGATCATTGGCTCAATTGTAAAGGTCATCCCCTCTTTTAATACCAACCCGGTATTTTTCTTGCCATAATGTAATACCTGTGGCTCTTCGTGCATTTGCTGGCCGATAACATGACCACAGTATTCTTTAACCACACTATAACCATGTTGATGAGCAAAGTTTGCAATCGCATTACCAATATCCCCCAGCCTCACGCCTGGTTTTACCATTTTAATCGCGTGCCACAGGGCTTGCTGGGTGCTATCTACCAAACGCTTTGCTAAAGGCGATACATCTCCAATTAAGTACATTTTGCTCGAGTCAGCTAAATAGCCATTTTTCTCAAGAGTGATATCAATATTCACAATATCGCCTGCTTTTAAAATACCCTTCTCGCTTGGAAAACCATGACATACCACCTCGTTCACAGAGGCATTTAGTACATAAGGGTAGCCGTACTGCCCTTTACTTGATGGCCTTGCTTGTAACTGCTCAACAATGTAGCGCTCAACGAGATCGTTTATTTCCATTGTCGTCACTCCCTCTGTTACAAAAGGGTCGAGATAAGCAAATACATCAGCAAGTAATCGACCAGACTCTCGCATCAAAGCAATTTCGTCTGCATTTTTAATTACAACTTTACTCATCACTCACATCCTTAGCCTTCACATCAGCTTGACGAAGTTGCTCTTTGATAATATCGCTGTAAGTCATGGTGGGGTTAAGCTCTGCAAGCATCCCTATTTTAATCCAATACTCAGATTGTGAGTTGATTGAGCGTACCATCGCTGTGCTTGCTTTACGGATTTCTTCGTGTAGCTCATCGCTTATTTTAACAATACCCATCATGCGACCTATATATGAAACGTATATAGATCGTATTCATATAATATAAAAAAGCAAGAAGAACTTGTTTAATTACAACTCAGCAATCATTTTAACAAGCGCTTGCGTTGTCCATTCAAGTTCATTGAATTGAATATCAGGTTGATAATAAAAGCCTTTTTCTCGGGGTCTGTTCACATAGACCTTTATCGGCAGAATGACTTTAGCAAAACCTGAAGGTAGGGTTTCGAGCCTCACTTCCATATAAGTAGAATCGGTACTACTTGGTGCGCCAACTAACTGTGTGTTTGCAAATAATTTAAAACTATCAAGTGCGTCTAAACAGGCGCTGGCACATTGCCCTGGCACAATCACATAAACCGGTGTAGTAAACTTGCTGGCGTTTTTTGGCAATGCTGGCTGCTCTGCTGCAGGTATCTCAACATAAAAATGTTCACCTTTTTCATAAGCCAACTGCATACTTTCGTGAGTCGTCTTTAACCATTGATACCACGGGCTAGCTTTATCATAGCTTGCGACTACATCGCCAAAATAGTCAGTATTGCCTTTAGAAGCACGCCACCACACTTGGGTATTTTTGTGTAACTCATAGCGGCCATATTTAAATTGTTCGCTACCCCAAAGTGCTGAGGCTATTTGCTCACTCCACATCGATGAGCCACCTTGATTATGGCGAAGATCAAGCACCACAGCTTTAGCTTGCATTAACTTATCATGTTGCTGTTCAATGGCGCTCAGCATTGTTTGGTAATCTGCTTGCTGCTGCTCATTGGGTGCATACGTTGGCATACTAATCCAAGCAATATCCTTTAAAGGCCAATTAAGCGCAATTGGTAACTTGTCGCCATTGTAAGCATTTTTAAGTTTACCACTGACATCATCAGGCCTAATACGCCAATTTAACTTTAAGCTGTAAACAGAGCCGTCGGCTTTTTCAAATGTGCAGCTTTCAAGTGGCGATAAAAACGGGTTTCCGTCATCAATAGTTAGTCGCCAGCCATGATTCCACCAACTACCAGGTTGCTCAACTTCGCCGTAATAGCGAAAAACACGTTCAACGAGCAAAGTATTAATTGCTGTATTATCACAGCTTACGAGCTTATCGCCCTTGGCAACTGTATCTAATTCGCTGTAATACACTTTTAACGCATCACCGCGCCATACAGTTGAAAAGCCCGGCCAACTTCTTTGTGGTTTTAATTCACTTGGTAAGGTATCAATCGCTCCCGCATGACCATCTTGTAGTGCAGTTCTAAAACGTGCAATAGCCGCAGAAAAACCTTGTGAACTATGCGCTTTTACAGCCAGCTTTAAGCCTTCTTGCTTTGCTTTTTCAAGCTGTTTAGCAAAGCCTGGATTTCGTACATCATACATCCCTGGGTGATTGATAACCGATAATTGGTAAGCCGCTTCTACATCTTTTATAGCAAGTTCAGACCAATTAATTTCAGAGTGAGTGACTGTACGCCCCTCATCGGCGCGACATAGATTAACACCAAAAGGGCTAAAGTTTAGAGCTGTAAAGATGAGTGATAAGTAAAGCGGCAAGCGTTTCATAAAAATCCATTTTAAATAATTATTATGTTTAAAAAGCACCCTATTTAATCACTAAGGCATTGTTGTGGCAATAAAAAGTACTTCACATGCTAATAGATTAAAAAAATTCATCTATCAGGTTTATTTTAATCGTTTGTCGAATTAGAAGGATTACTCTAAAGTTAACTCATCAGCGCTTTTAAGCTAAACAGCTTCACACCATTGAGCGTGTTTGCGCTAACCGAATTGTTGTCACAAAAAGTCTAGCTTGTGTGTTCTCTGGGCTTTTTTATATACCGAGTCACTGCATACGTGGTGACTCAACCAAATTGTTGTCAAAAGTTTAGTTTGTGTGTTCTCTAAGCTTTTTTATTCCGAGTCATTGCACACGCGGTGACTCAACCAAATTGTTGTCAAAAGCTTAGTTTGTGTGTTCTCTAAGCTTTTTTATTCCGAGTCACTGCACACGCGGTGACTCACCAAATTGTTGTCAAAAGCTTAGTTTGTGTGTTCTCTAAGCTTTTTTATTCCGAGTCATTGCACACGCGGTGACTCAACAAATTGTTGTCGAAAAGCCTGGCTTGTGTGTTCGCCGGGCTTTTTTATGCCCGTTAAAAAATAAAAACGCCACTAGATGTGGCGTTTGGGTAGTTTCGACAACAATAAGAAATTGCTTTTAAAAGAAACCCAGTGGATTCTCACTGTAACTGACTAATAGGTTTTTAGTTTGTTGGTAATGATCAAGGGCAAGTTTATGTGTTTCGCGGCCTATGCCTGACTTTTTATAACCACCAAACGCAGCGTGTGCTGGGTACATGTGATAGCAGTTGGTCCAAACACGGCCCGCTTCAATCTTACGACCAAAGTGATAAGCACGGTTCATGTTTCGACTCCATACACCAGCACCTAAGCCAAACTCAGAACTATTAGCAAGGGCTAACGCTTCGTCTTCATCTTTAAAAGTCGACATTGAAATAACCGGGCCAAAAATCTCTTCTTGGAACACGCGCATGTCGTTAGTGCCTTTTAATAGCGTTGGTTGAATGTAGTAACCGCCATTAAACTCATCAGACAGTTGTTCGACTTCGCCGCCCGCAAGCACTTCGGCCCCTTCTTGTTTACCAATTTCGATGTAGCTTAGGATCTTATCAAACTGAGCTTGTGATGCTTGAGCACCCACCATGGTTTCGGTATCAAGAGGATTACCCCGTTTAATTTGTAGAGTTCGGGCAAGAACACGCTCAATAAATTGCTCGTAAATATCTTCTTGAATAAATAAACGCGATGGGCACGTACACACTTCACCTTGGTTAAAGTACGCAAGTACAGCCCCTTCAATCGCTTTACTCAAAAACTCATCGTCTTTTTCCATGACATCGTTAAAGAAGATATTTGGTGATTTACCACCTAGCTCAACCGTCGAAGGAATAATATTATCAGCAGCACATTTTAAAATATGTGAACCCACTGGCGTTGAGCCTGTAAAGGCAATCTTCGCAATTCGAGTACTGGTTGCCAGCGCTTCGCCCGCTTCTTTACCATAGCCATTTACCACATTTAGAACACCTGCAGGCAACAAGTCACCAATCACTTCAAGCAGCACTAATATAGACGTAGGCGTTTGTTCAGCTGGTTTTAAAACAATACAGTTACCCGCAGCAAGGGCAGGTGCAAGCTTCCACGCAGCCATTAACAATGGAAAGTTCCAAGGAATAATTTGCCCGACTACACCCAGTGGCTCATGAAAATGATAGGCAACGGTGGTTTCGTCTATCTCACCGATTGAACCTTCTTGCGCACGCACACAACCTGCGAAATAGCGAAAGTGATCAGCCGCGAGTGGCACGTCTGCCGCAAGTGTTTCACGGATTGCTTTACCGTTATCCCAGGTTTCGGCCACTGCCAGCATTTCTAGGTTTTGTTCAATGCGATCAGCAATTTTTAATAAGATATTGCTACGCTCGGTAACCGACGTAGTTCCCCATGCCGCTTTTGCATCGTGGGCTTTATCAAGTGCCAGCTCGATATCTTCTTTTGATGAACGAGGTACTTTACAAAACACTTTGCCGTTTACTGGGCTGATGTTTTCGAAGTATTCCCCCTTTACAGGGGCAACCCATTGGCCACCAATATAATTCTCATACTGCGCTTTAAAGTTAACTTTTGCGCCTTCACTACCTGGATTTGCATAAATCATAATGTGTTCTCTCTTCAAATTGTTGTGTTTTATTTAGCATTGACTAAATTATGCGGTAGGTTATTGTTTAATGAACCGCTAGCAGTTGAAGTTAGCTCAGTTACTGAAAACACACTTGATTCCTAGTCCAGACTTTTTGACTATTTGTCCAGAATTTAGGGCGACAGCGAGGCAACTATGAACACATCAGTCAGCAATAGAAGTTTAGATAAAAAACGACAACGTATTGATGTGCTTATTGAAAATAAAGTCAGTTTTGCGGGTGAACATGCTGAATTAAGTATTTACGACACTTACTTAGATGCCCAAAAAGTGGCGTTACATTCCACTGAATTATTATTTTGTGGCATGATCAGCGGTAAAAAAATCATGCATGTTGCCGACAGTGATTATCATGAAGAGTTTTTACCAAACCAATCATTTGTACTTGCCCCAGAGCAAGGAGTGTTAATCGATTTTCCCAATGCGTCTCTTAATCAGCCAACAACCTGTTTAGCGATTGAAATCAGTACCGACAAAATAAGCCAAGTAGTTGATGCTCTTAATTTTAACCAGCAAATTACCCAGGATGACTTTTTCCAATATCAAGCCAAGTTAGTGCACGCCCAGCATAATCCGCAAACTCAACAACTGCTGGAGCGCATGATCACCCTGTTTAGTGAAAATGAACAACACCGCGATTACTTAATTGATTTATCACTTAATGAACTCATAACCCGCCTGTTACAGCAGCAAAGCCGAGATTTAATGATTGCAAGTTGTAAGCAAGGCAAGCTCGCAACTCCGTTAAGTCATGTAATTAGTTATATAGAACAGCACCTTGCTGAGAATATTGATATCGATGTGTTATGCAAGATAGCGTGTATGAGCCGCAGTAAATTTTATCAGCAATTTAAACTAGCCTTTGGTGTTACGCCCGCTCTTTGGCAACAACAATTACGCTTACAAAAAGCGTATAAATTGCTCGAGAAAGGCGAGGCGATTAGCCAAGTTTGTTACCAATTAGGCTTTAATAACCCAAGCCATTTTAGCCGTGTATTTAAACAGGCCTTTGGCGCAACCCCAAAAAGTATCGCTAAACATTAAGTTCTGGATTGCGATGAGAATAAACGCGATAGGTTAAGGCGAGTAAAATACAAATGGCACTTGGTACATAAAGCGCCGCAAAGGTCATTTTTGCAAATAACCACGCCCCTGCTAAGCCACCAAATATAAAGCCAATAATGATTAGGCCGAACAGTTTAGCCTTACGTTTATCAAGCGCCTCGCCACGTAAAACCCGACCAAACATAATACCTAAATCAGTAAAAATACCCGTTACATGGGTTGTACGCACAATTGCACCACTGTAAGTTGTTGCCAAGGCGTTTTGTAAGCCACATGCCGCAGACGCTAAAAAGTGCCCGTAGCCCGAGCCATTAAATAATAACCAAAGTGCGCCCAGTAAAAGCCCTGCTTCGATCAGCAATGCCGTGTCGTAATGACGACCTAGTTTAAGTGCTGAACTATGCAGCAAGAACCCAGCAATACCAGACCCAACTAAAAATGACAGTAATACACCTAATAAATGTAAAGCATCAAGGCTATTGCCATGCATGAGTTCTGTGCTAAGCAAGGTGGCAGTTCCCGATAAATGCGATACCGCTTGATGCTCAAAGCTAAGTAAACCAACTGCATTCACACACCCAGCCACCAGCGCCAAAATAAATGCGCCAATCTCAACCCATTTTGGTAACTTAGAAATCACTCGCTCTTCGCCTTTTTCTCACCCTCGTACTCATTCTTTTATGGTACGCCTATTTTTATGACTAAAAACACTTTTTTTCGACTCTTTATATGGTAATTTACAATTAAGTAAATCGATTAAGAAGCTACAATGACAAAGCCAAAAAGTTGGACGCTGAAAAGTATTGCCCAAGAGTTAGGTGTTTCAAATGCCACTGTATCAAATGCGTTTAACCGCCCTGATCAATTATCGAAAGCACGCCGCGAAGAGATTTTGGCTGCCTGTAAAAAGCTTGGCTATTTTGGCCCTAACAAGGCGGCACAATCATTGCGCCGAGGCACCTTTAATATTGTTGCGTTAGTATTACCAGACAGCGTTGAATATATGATATCTGACCCGGTTGCTAGCAGCTTTATGCGCGGTGTGTCAGCGGTGCTCGAAAAAAATGGTATTAACCTTTTATTATTTTCAGGCAACAGCGATAACCTAAATAGCGTTGTCGACTTTGTAGATGGTTTTATTTGCTACGGCCGCCCACGTAATAAGCAACTTGTTGAGCAATTAAAACAGGTTGCCAAACATGTGGTAACGGTTGATTTTAATATCGGTCGCGATGCCTCAGTAAACGTAAACAACCAACAAGCCAGCTTTGATATTGCAAAACACGCACTTCACAAAAATGATGATCGGGTTGCTATTTTAGGCCTGCGTTTACTCGATAACGACGTATTATGCCGAGTATACGAACATCATGAGTTTGAAGCAGGTCAGTCGATTGCTCATCAACGACTGCGCGGTTATCACCAAGCAATCAGCGATGCTGGCATCACCCTGGGTGATGATAGAACATGGAATATTCCTGAAAGCAGCGAGCGCTTTGCCAGCATTGCCGCCAAAGAAGCACTTAGCAGTACACCAAGGCCAAACGTATTGTTATGTATGAGTGATTTGATCGCCCTTGCCGCCATGCGCGAAGCATTAAAAATGGGCTTATCGGTTCCTGAAGATGTCAGAATTGTTGGCTTTGATGGCATCGATGAAGGCCAACGATTTGTGCCAAAACTCACCACTGTTCATCAAAATAGCGAAGAAAAAGGCCGTATTGCTGCGACCTTGTTTCTATCGAAAGAGCAGCAAACAGCCGAAATCGACTATCAACTGCAATTGGGTCAAAGTAGTTAAGCTAAAAAGTCAGCCAAATCAACAATACTTTGTTCGCCTTCACGGTGATCAACAATGATCACTTCACGGCTAGCAAAGTCAACTTTTAACTCGATTGAGCTGGTATCATCATGCCAGCTTAAACGGCACACACTGCCTTCACCTTTAGCAATAAACTCACCGTTAAAAGCTGGGTGCTCATTACGTAATTGAATCAGCTTGATTAAACCTTTCACCACAGGTTTAGCAAGCGCAGCATCAATGTCTTGCGCATTTAAATAAGGGCGATTGATATCACGACCTACATTGGTACGAGCCAATAATTCCATATCGTTCTCACAAGCGAACAGGCCACCATAATAAACTTGTGGAATACCTGGTGCGAAGAACTGAATTGCACGCGCTAATAAGTAATCAAAGTCATCTGCGCCCAAGGCATTGTAATATGTGCAGTTTACTTGATATAAATCGACATTACTTGCTGCTGCACCAGTCGCTAGGCGGCTTTGCCCTTCACTCTTTTCATGAATAGTTTCAACCAAGTTATCAATTTGCGCAGCGTCTAATAAGCCCGGTTTATCACCCATCGGGCCTGCGTCAATGATGCCAATGCCATCATGAGTATCAAGTACCGTTAAACAGTTACGCGGCGAAATAGTTAGCCAATTCAGTAATGCTTGCGCATCATTGCTAAACAAGCTGTGTAAAATAAGGGGTGGTAAAGCAAAGTCGTAAACCATATTTACACGCTTTGCGACTTCAACCTGAGTTTGGAAATGGCTATGGATCTCGGCAATGGTTTCCATACCCGCTTCATTTGCTTGCGCCGAAAGCTTATTTAGATACTCAAAAGTTTCATCCAACATAAAGCAGTTTGTGCCAGCTTCTTTAATCGCATAGCCTGCCGCATCTAAACGAATAATATTGACATTATTTTCAGCAAATTTGCCAAGCACCGTATCTAAATACTCGATACCCGCCGTTGATTTCACATTGATATCAATTTGGTTATCGGTAAAAGTGGTCCAAAAATCATAGGTTTGGCCGTCACCACATGTAATTGGTGTAAAACAACTACCTGGGCGCGGACGATAAATCGCTTGTTGTTCAGCCTCAGACATGCCATTTGGGAATACATCATCTTTGGTTAGAAATAAATCCCAAAATTCAGATTGCTTGCCTTTAGCGAGTACATCTTTAAATTGGAAAGATTGTGCTGAAACATGGTTAACAATTAAGTCAGCCATTAAGTCATAGTTTGCACCAAGGACTTTTATATCGTCCCAGCTACCAAGGCGCGAGTCTACTTCACTATGATCAATAGGATCAAAGCCAGCATCACTGCCATCAATCGGATTATAAAATGGCAACAAATGTACACCTGCAAACACATTGTTAAGTGGGCCATTTAATAAATTACTTAATTCATCAATACCTTGACCAGTAATACGGTCTGCGTAGGTGATTAATTGCACTTTATTGTTGATCATAATTGTTAATACCAAGTTGAAACTTAATCGATTAAGATATATCTTTAACCACGACAGCAAATTATTCAAGCAGTTTTTATAGTTTTTATACACTAATATACATAGTAAAGGCGCAGACCTTTCGGTGGGGATACAACAATGAATAGAACACACGATCCTTTGCAAACCATTAGATGGCTGACATACATGATGTTTTTTATGTTTGCGATGACCTCTGATGCGGTTGGTATGATCATACCTGAGCTTATCGAAGAATTTAATTTAAGCATGACCCAAGCCAGTGCTTTCCATTATGCACCGATGGCACTTATTGCTTTTAGTGGCCTGTTTTTAGGCTTTTTGGCCGACAGCTTTGGCCGCAAACAAACCATCATGCTAGGACTCGGCATCTTCACCATTTGTTGTTTTCTATTTGCTGTTAGCAGTAGTTTTAGCGTATTTGTAGTGCTGCTTAGCTGTATTGGTCTTGCTATTGGCCTATTTAAAACCGGTGCTTTGGCACTGTTAGGTGATATTTCTACAAACAATTTAGAGCACACAAAAACCATGAATTTGGTCGAAGGTTTCTTTGGTGTTGGCGCCATTGTAGGCCCTGCCCTTGTCAGCTTTTTAATCACCCAACAGGTTAGCTGGACCTACCTTTATGTCATCGCTGGGGTTTTATGTTTGATTTTAACCATAATTGCTTGGCGTGCAGATTACCCTAAACCTAAAAAGCTAGAAGAACACGCAAAACCGGCCTCTCTTGCAACCACCATGAGCATGATGAAAAACCCTTATGCACTGGGCTTTTCATTAGCAATTGCCCTTTATGTTGCAACCGAAGTAGCAATATACGTTTGGATGCCTACTCTACTTGGCGATTACACTGGTCCGTGGCAATTACTGGCAACCTATGCACTGACCTTATTTTTCATTTTACGCGCTGCGGGGCGTTTCTTAGCGGTGTGGCTATTAAATCACTTAAGCTGGCAAGCGGCGATGCTGTATTTAAGCTTAGGAATTGCACTGTGTTATTTAGGCTTAATCTTCGGTGGTGTTGATTGGGCGGTATTCTTACTCCCTTTATCTGGGCTATTCATGTCGATGATCTACCCAACTTTAAACTCAAAAGGTATTTCTTGCTTTGCGGTGCAACAGCATGGTGCTGTTGCTGGGGTTATTTTGTTTTTTACTGCCCTCTCTGCTGCAGCAGGCCCATTATTAATGGGTGTGATCAGTGACTACTTTGGCCACATTCGTTACGGCTTTTATCTCGCAACAGGCTTCGCATGTTTACTGTTTTTAGCCATGCTATATAACTACTTACGTAACCCTGCTGAGCAAGCGTTAGCGCAGCACAGTGCATTAAGCCACTAAATAAAAATCGTTAAAAATCAATCATCGAACATAAATCGTGCAAGTTTTTCACTAAAAAGACTTGCACTGTGTAAAATTATTGTTATCTTTACTTAATCGATTAAGATAACAATTTAGACAACAAACCATCTGGGATTGAGACGAGGCACATTATGACAACACACAAACATGCCCTTTATACATTAAGCGCGCTTGCATTAGCAGTAAGCCAAAACTTACACGCCGAAGAGCAAGCACAACCTGAGGCTAAAAAAAGCGGTCTTGAAACTATCGTTGTAACCGGTGTACCACGCCGTACAACCATCATGGCATCAAGCTCATCGGTTAGCAGTGTTACATTAGCTGAAATTGAAGTATCAACACCACGCTCTACTGCAGAAGCCTTCAGAACAATTCCGGGTGTACGTTCAGAATCGACGGGCGGTGAAGGTAACGCAAATATCGCGGTACGTGGTTTACCGGTTGCATCGGGCGGTGCTAAATTCTTGCAACTACAAGAAGATGGCTTACCTGTTATGCAGTTTGGCGATATTGCCTTTGGTAACGCAGACATTTTCATGCGTTTAGATTCAACAGTACAAAGTGTTGAATCAATCCGTGGTGGCTCAGCATCAACAGCAGCAAGTGATGCCCCAGGTGGTATCATCAACTTTATTTCAAAAACAGGTGAGAACGAATCAGGCAGTGTATCAACCACTGTTGGCCTTGATTATGACTCTATTCGTACGGACTTTGAGTATGGTACTTACCTAAACGACAGTGTGCGCTATCACATTGGTGGCTTTGTTCGCCAAGGCGAAGGCCCGCGTGAAACTGGTTATACATCTAATAAAGGTGGCCAAATTAAGGCAAACCTAACCAAAGAATTTGATGCCGGTTATGTACGTGTGTACTTTAAACACCTCGATGATAAAAGCGTAGGTTACCTACCTATGCCTATGTACTCAGATGGCGATTCAATCCCAGGTTTCGATGCGCAATCAGATACGCCGCATTCTGCTCTTTTCACACAAACGCTGCGTTTAAATGGTGATAACCAAATCAGCACGGGCGATATGACCGACGGTATGAACCCAGTTGTTACCTCAGTAGGTTTTGAAGCAGCATTTGATTTAGAAAACGACTGGCGCATCGAAAACCGCTTTAGAACGTCATCAGTAAGCGGTAACTTTATTTCTCTTATTCCAGCTGAAGTTGCAAGTGCAAGCTCTATTGCTTCTAGTATTGCTGGTGATGGTGCATCGCTTGTTTATGCTAATGGTGGTTCAGCAGGCGAAGCCTATGGCGATGACGATTTAGCAATGCGTATTCACACATTCGATGTAACGCTAAACGACATGGGTTCAATTGTTAATGACCTTAAATTAACTAAGTCGTTCTCTGATGACACTAGCGTTACGTTTGGTTACTTTGCATCAAGCCAATCGATTGATATGTCGTGGCTTTGGAACTCATATGTTATGGAGCTAAAAGGCGACAACGCGGCATTACTTGACGTTTACGCTGCAAATGGCGACAGCTACTCAGATAATGGCTTGTACGCTTATGGTACACCTTACTGGGGTAACTGCTGTCAACGTAACTACGACACAGAATACGAAACACGCGCACCTTACATTAACTTAGCCACTAAGTTTGGCGATTTAAGCATTGATGCAAGTGCTCGCTATGATTCAGGTGAAGCACGCGGTAACTACGCAGGTGCAGTAACATCAACAATTGATATGAATGGCGACGGTACCATCTCAATTCCTGAGCAAAGTGTTGCTGGTATTGATAATGCAAATCCTAGCATTGTTAACTACGACTGGCACTACAGCTCATACTCAATTGGTGCGAACTACCAAATTGATCCAAGCTTTGCGACATTTGCCCGCTTAAGTAAAGGCGGCCGCGCGAATGCAGACCGCTTATTATTTGGTAAAGTAGACGCAGATGGCTCAGTTGCAGAAGCCGATGCAATTGATGAAGTAAACCAATACGAAATCGGCGTGAAAAAACGTTTTGATTCGCTATCAGTATTTGCAACTGCATTCTACGCAGAAACAGAAGAGCAAAACTTCGAAGCAACATCACAAAAGTTCTTTGACCGCGAGTACGAAGCAAAAGGTATTGAGGTTGAATCAACCTACTACGTAGGTGATTGGGATTTCCGTGGTAACTTTACTTGGACAGACGCAGAAATTGCTAAAGATGCGTTATCGCCAGAGTTAGTCGGTAATACACCACGTCGTCAAGCTGACCTTATTTACTCTCTAATGGCAACTTACAACTTTGACAAAGGTGCTGCAGGCCTAAGCTTTATTGGTACAACGGATGCTTACGCACAAGACAGTAACGACCTTGAGTTTGATGGCTATACACAAGTGAATGGCTTTGTAAGTTACAATCTATCTGAAAACTTAAGTCTATCGCTTAACGTGAACAACCTGTTCGACACCGTAGGTATCACAGAAGCAGAAGAAGGCTCAGTACCAGATAACGACATTATTCGTGCCCGTACTATCAACGGCCGTACAACGTCGCTTACTTTAAAATACTCTTTCTATTAATTACTCTCCTCCCTCGTTTTAGCCCAGTGTTTACTGGGCTTTTTGCGTTTATGTGTTCTTACCAACAGTAACAAAAGGGTGCTGTATTTGACTAGGTTGCTGCTCATTTCGTTTTACATAACTAAATAGTATTAAGCACCCAAGGGCTAAACTTGCTGCTAGCATTGAGCCAAGTGTTGCAAACCTAAAACTATAAAACTGTGCAACAACCCCAGTTGCCCCTGCCCCGCACATAACACCCAGTTTAATGGCGTTCGTGTAAAACGCTGAGGTAAACCCTATTCGTTCGGGGACCTGATCTTGTAATACGGTTAAGCCAATGCCCGCAAAAATACCGTAAAACAGCCCATTCAATACTTGTAACGCGATCAAATGCCAAACTTGAGTGGCAAAAAACACTCCTAAATAAAATACAATGGCACAACAAAATGCCACCGCAAGCATCGCGACTTTACTGTATTTTTTAGCAAGCTTTGCCCCATACAGCATGATAGGAATTTCTAACAGCGCCACTACACCCATAAACAGCCCAGGCGTATGTTCAGCGAATCCTAGTTCAGTAATGCTATAAAGCGGCAGTGCCGATGAATACATAATATTGCCCGTTGAACCAAGCATAATAGCTAAGCCCAACAGCCAAAATGATAAACTCGCTGCCGCTGCTGGCTCTCTGCCGTTTTGTGATTTCTTAGCGCTGTAGTCAGGAATAAACTTAAATGCAAAAATAAGAGCAACCAAGGCACACACCGCAGCAAAGTAAAACGAGCGGCTAAACTCGCCTCCAGCGGCTAACAAATAACCAAGTGGCGGACCGCCCACCCACGCAAAGGAAATAGCAGCACGTAAACGGGAATTAAAACTGGTGATGTCGATGTTCTGTTGACGCCCAGCCCATTGTCTTGCCACGGTCATCATTTGCGGAATTGCCGCATTACCCATTGCAAGAAACAACACACCTGCGAGCAAGACTTGCCAAAATGCTGTAGCATTCGCAAAGGCCACTAACGCACACACCATACCCGATACAGCCACCATAAATAACTTTCGCGCACTGGTGCCTTTATCAGCCATGCTACCTAGCCACTGACTGATAACTAACCCCATAATGGTGACCGCCACCACATAAACACCTAAGTACATAGGGGGTGCTCGCAGCCCTTCTACAATAAATAAGCTCATCAATGGGTTAACGAATGCCCCCATTAACCCGGTTAGCATACTTAGAAGAATAAAAATTGCACCATGCTGTTTCAGCAATGCTTTCACTCACAACCCCACATCAATACGACAAGTCAACATTTAAAGGGCGCATATTATACATTGTTGTAGTAGAAAACTCATTTTGTAATACAAATAAAAAAGCCCAGCGGGGAAACTGGGCTTTGTCGTGTGGAACAATGTTAGTCGAAGGACACTGTTACTGGGTTAGAACAAGTCGTTTCAGTTACACAGACTTGATACTCATAGCTTGGCAACTCAGCCTTACGCTGTACATCGCGGTAGAAACCACGATCAGCGACTGTTTCAAGTAGTTCACCGTTACGATAAATGCTTACTTGATCGGCCACTGTTTGCCAACCTAAATCAACACGCATCGTACCTAATCGTGTTTTACTTGCACGTTTAACAGATAGCTCAATTTCGACATCAGATACCACAACCGTTTGTGTAAACGTATCTGTTTGACCTTCGCTATCGGTCGCAGTTAGCGTTACTTCATAGCTACCCGCTTGTGCATAACTATGCATAGGGTCAGCATCTGTTGAAGAAGCACCGTCACCAAAGTCCCACGCCCAAGCAACAATATCATCGTTACTATCAGTGCTGGTGTTAGTGAAAGTGACATTTAAGCCTGATGTTTCAAATGCAAAGCCAGCTTGTGGTGGCTGCGGGCTTACTTCACCAATAGCGCTAAACGTCAGTGACCAGCTGTTTAAAGTACCCGTATCAGCTGACAGTACGTCTTTCACATTAAGTACCCAATCACCTGTCGCAACTTCACCATTAAAGTTTGCTAGCGAATAGCTTTGTACTAGGTCGTCGGCACCACCACCTGATTGGCTGTGTAGTGTAGCTGTTGTACCTTGCGGAGAGGTTAAGGTAACAACTAAATCACCAATGTAAGTATGAGCAATATCAATACTTGCATCCGTTGAGAAAACCGTCAGCTCATCTGCAACTGTAATGATTGAATCAACACCCGTGTCATTGTTATCTGGAATAGACGCAGGTGTTTCATTTGAGTAAGTAAAGTCATTTAAGCCAACAGGATTAACAAACAATGACGCACTGCTTTGTTTAGCTAGCTCGCCCGATGTTGCATCAACAACAAAACTATAGCTACCCCACGCTGTTGCCTCTTCTGTTGGTACAGTTAAAGTAACTACATCACCAGGAACCGCCTCAGTTTGCGATAGCGTTGCGCCCGCTAAATCAGCTTGAAGTGCTAGGCTAACAACACCTTCCCACTGGGCGATTGAGCCAATTTCAAAGGTATAAGTTGCCGTTTCACCAGCAGTAATCTGCTGTGAACTTGGCGAAACCGAGATTTTGAAGCTTGGAGTCGGATCAGCTTGTTCTAGTGCCTGATTCACATTTAAACGATTGCCAGACACTGTTTTACCTTGTAGTGCTTCATTCTGGTCACCGCTATTCATTAACAACTCTTTGAGTTCAAGCGTTGTTAAATCAGGATTAATCGATAGCACTAATGCTGCGGCACCCGCAACATGTGGTGTTGCCATTGAAGTACCCGAATAACTAGCATAACCATTGCCCGGTACCGTTGATAAAATAGCACTACCCGGTGCACCTAAATCAACACTGGTTAAACCCCATTGTGAAAAGCTAGACATGTTATCTCTGCTATCAGTGCTGGCAACAGATAATACGCTGTCGTGCTCGTAGTTTGACGGATAGTGAGGGTTTTGGTCATTATCAACCGCATCGTTACCCGCAGCAGCAACGAATAAGATATCAGCTTGTTCACTCGCTGTGATAGCATCCGCTAGAGCTTGGCTAAAGCCACCACCGCCCCAACTGTTATTTAGAACACGTAAATTTACGCCTTGATTCTTAAGATCAACCATGTAATCGATACATTTAATAGCGTCAGAAGTGGAACCGGTACCATCTGCACTTAAAAATTTACAACCTACAATCGATACTTCGTGGTTAACACCTACAATACCCGTGCTGTTATTACCTGACGCGCCAATTGTACCCGATACGTGAGTACCATGGCCTTGGTCATCCATTGGATCACCAGAGTCAGTGATAGCATTAATACCGTGAACGTCATCAACATAACCATTACCGTCGTTATCGATGCCATCTCCTGGAATTTCGCCTGGGTTGATCCATGCATTATCAGCTAAGTCTTCATGGCTGTAATCAACACCCGTGTCAATCACACCAACAACAACATCGCGACTACCTGTTGAGATAGACCATGCTTCAAGCGCATCGATGTCAGCATCATCTACACCACCTGTCTGACCTTCATTGTGTAACCCCCACAATGATGAAAAATCTGGATCATTAGGCGCACTTGCAATTGAGACTCGATAATCTGGTTCTACATATTCTATGGCGGCATGAGTTTGTAGACGCTTGATAGCTTCTTTTGTACTCATTCCTGCAATTTTAAACTTAGCTAAACGGCCAGATAAAATCGCTGAGTAATTATCATCAACACCATCTTTATTCATATCGCTGATTGTGGCTCTGACTAAGCTACGAGCATGAGCACGCATTGCTGCAGAAGTGCCCTTTTTATACATAACGAGTACAGAATCTTCACTTGCACCGACGAGAGTTGTTTTTGCTGGTGTGCTGATTTGCGCAGCACCTATACAAGGTAATAAGGCGAGGCTTAATACAGATAATTTAGTTTTCATATTTACTATCCATAATTAGTAATACTGACCGAATCAACATGATTCGACCACCAAAGCTCATTACTTCTGAAAATGATTATCACGCGGCATACCCCATAAATGGCGAATTGCAGATAACAGGCAAGGAAAAAAATTAAACAGGCAGCAAATCCATGCTTTTTTACCAATTTAGATTCTAAATTCAGATAAAAATCAGCCTTTTTCGTGGCAAATGGAGCGTCAATTACCCGAGGTTATTTATCAAACTTTTTTACTGCTTTGTAATAATTCCTCATATCAAAACCTGATTAGATAATTATAAGATCATGAAAATAAAGAATTAATTAAAACCACAAAAACTGCTGATTTTATATTATTCCATATCTGTCTAAAGTGATTTTCTGTTAATTGCTTTATCTTTTCAGTGCATTTAACAATTTTGCTTCATTCACTTCTGATTGTTAGCGAACACTTGAATATCACGCAATTTAATCCGGCAAGGCATGCCGGTACATGGCCCTAAAAGCAAAAATAATATTTTAGGGCTTTGATTAATAATAATTTAAAGGAAATAATCATGAAGTTAAGAAAGTCTCTTCTTACCTGTGCAATCACCTTTGCACTCGGTTCAAGCTTTGCTGCTAACGCAAATACTGATGACAAAGCGCAGTCTAGCTCTGAGCTTGCTACTCAGGTAACAACTTTAGGTGTTAGCAACTCAATTATTCTAGATCAAGTATCTGTAACAGGTGTGGGTAATGAAGCAGTTATTACCCAGCAAGGCACTGGACAACGTGCAGAAACCGTCAGTATTGGTGACGGCAATATGGTTCAAGTTAACCAAGCACAAACATCTAACTTATCACTTATTTATAATACAGGTGATTTCAATGATGTTGCTCATACTCAGAATGGCACAATGAATGGCGCACTGTCTGAAACAGTAGGTAACGACAACGCTATTCGTGTTGAACAACAAGGTGCTGGCTTCTTTGGTATTAATAATGAAGCTATTAACACAGTTACAGGTGATGAAAATACAATTACTGTAACCCAAGGTGATGGGGGCCACTGGTTCTACAACTTCGATTTAGAAGGTAATAGCAACACAGTAAGCTCTGAGCAAGTTGGTTTATTAAATGAAGCTACATTTAATACTGTCATTGGTGATGACAACACGATTGAAGTAGCTCAAGAAGGCTTATTCAACGCCTTTACGTCAGATGAAATTGTCGGTAATGGCAACGACATTACAATTGACCAGACCGGTGCGTTTAACAGTGCAACATTAACTTCTGTTCGTGGTGATTACAACGAAGTTGAACTTGAGCAAGATGGCGACTCAAACTCTGCGTTAATTGCTGAAGTTACAGGTAATGATAACGAAGTTAAATCAGACCAAGAAGGCAACAGCAATAGCTTTGAATCAGCGGTATTAATTGGTGACGGCAATACGTTACTTGTTAATCAAAAGCAAGATGGGAATACTGCAGGCTTAGATGCAATTGGCAACGATAACGAGCTAACGGCATTCCAAAATGGTAACGGCAATGATGTATACCTTGGTGCAATTGGCAATGATAATGAATTTGTTGCAAACCAAATTGGTGATGCAAACAGTGCACATATTGCTAACTTCAATGGCAACGATAATAACGTTGATATTGCACAAGCAGGTGATGAAAACACGGTACTGGTTCAGTCTTCTTATCCAGATACATCGCTATCTTCAAATGATAATGATATTGCGATTAACCAAGAAGGTAATCTAAATGAAGCCGCACTAACGTTTGCAAGTGTGCTTGATAGCAACAATAACCAGGTTGCTTTCACACAAGTTGGTGAACTGAATGCGATTGACCTTATCATGGAAGGAAGTAGCAATTCAGTTGATATTAGCCAAACTGGTTCTGAAAACTTTGTTGCAGGCATTGGTGAAGGCGCATTCTTGTTAGGTGGTGAAGGTAATTCACTGGTCGTTGTCCAAGAAGGTAATGCTAACCTTGTAGAAGGCTCAATGATTGGCTCTAACAGCACGGTCGTTATCACTCAGCTAGGTGATGGCAATATCGCGACTGTAACCCAAGAATAATCATATTTAGGGGGAGCCTTGCTCCCTCATTTCGCTATGAAATTAAATAACTTTCTCCGCATATGTTGTATCTTGCTTGCAGCTCAAAGTGCTGCTAGTTATGGCGAAGATCTCGAAATTGATGGTTTAGTACTCGATAGAAGCATTAGCCGATTTGGCCATCAATTTTATTTTGAGTTTGCCAATCTTTGGCGTGACTTACCTTCAACAGCTGGCTTTAATATCGAAATAAAAGAAACGGTATTACCTCGAGCGGGTACTCGCCTTGTTTTAAGAATGAACAACCAAATTGTGTACGTTACCTACCTAGGGCGTCGTTTAGAGCCATTAGATGAGCGTGTTAAACAAGCCATGTATAGCGTAATGGATGCAATGGCGCGTAACAAAATGCAGCAATCATCACCTGATATGGCAAAAAATGGATGGTAAAATGAAATACTTAACAACACTAATAATAATACTCTGCCCCCTCTACAGTTGGGCAACTGAACTCGTTTATACCCCTATAAATCCAAGTTTTGGTGGCAGTCCACTCAATGGCAGCATACTGCTTAATAAAGCGCAATCCCAGAATAAACATAAAGCGCCAACAATCGAACAAACTTATGGTGAAAAATTTCAAGACTCATTAGAGCGTACCTATTTAAATCGCATGGTTCGTGAGATCACCGATATGGCGTTTGGTGATGAAATCGACGACAGTATTTTTAACGGTGACTCTATCTTCATGACAGGTGATTATGAAATTCAGATCATTACCAGTACTAGCGATTCTATTACTGTAAGAATAACAAATACTTCTGATGGAACAATTACAGTTATTGAAGTACCGAGGTTTGGATAATGAGAAGTTTAATCTTAACCACACTAATCGTAATTTTGTCGGGTTGTTCATCAATGGGCAATTTAATTCCACCGACAAAGCAACTCGCAAGTACACTAGAGCCAACAGAAACCTTTAAGGCATTGCAAGCACTTCCACAACCAGTGGGCAGCATTCCTGTTTCTGTGTATTCATTTCGCGACCAAACTGGGCAATACAAACCTCAAGCTAATGTCAGTTCGTTTTCTACCGCAGTGACCCAAGGCGCAAACTCTATTTTAGTGCAAGCATTACATGAATCAGATTGGTTTATTCCGGTAGAACGTGAAGGTCTACAAAATATTTTGACTGAGCGTAAAATTATTCGTGCCGCGCAAGCCGAAAACGACAAACTGCCTGAACTGCCACCGCTTACGACTGCAAAAATAATCTTAGAAGGCGGTATCATCAGCTACGATACTAATATTAAAACGGGCGGTATTGGGATGGAATACTTCGGGATTGGCGCATCAGAGTTATACCGTGAGGATGCAATCTCAATTTATTTACGCGCTGTCGATGTTCGCACAGGCCAAGTTTTGCTATCCGTTGCGACAAGCAAAAAAGTGCTCAGTCAAGAAATGCGCGCAGGGTTCTTTCGCTATGTCAGTTACAAGCGTTTAGCTGAAGCAGAAGCCGGTTTTACCGACAACGAGCCTATGAGCATCTGCGTAACTCAAGCAATAGAAAAAGCATTAAGTGATCTTGTACTAAAAGGTATTAACAAAGGTATTTGGGCTGCAAAAGCGGTCTAATTGAATTGTGGCGCTGAACATCACAGCGTCACACACTTAAAATGAACTGCCGACTTTCGTCACCAAGAACTACTACTAACCATGCTAGAGCTAAGCACTGGGTAAAATCACTCTCCTTTAAACGCAATACTTACACCTTTGGATTATAATCACTGTGTATTTTGTAAAGACAAACTCACTGCCATGTAGCTTTGTGCCCAGTTAGCTAGTTCTACGCGATTACGTGATGATGTTTTCTTAAATGCGCTGTAAAGATGGGTTTTAACCGTATGATCGCTGATGTTTAAACGCTCTGCGATATCTCGATTACTCGCGCCTTGTGCAAGTAGATGAATCACTGATTTCTCGCGTTTAGTTAGTAAGCTGAGATCAATATCGTTATTTACCGAATCATTACTGGCACTAAATTGACTTCGAGACATAGCATAAAGCATGTGATTAAAGGTTGTAGAAATACTTTTACGACTAAAAAATAACTCACCATTGATCACTCTCACAAGCCCTGAAAAAATATCTTCAGGTGATTGCTCGGCAAAAAACACGCCTTTAATGCCATTTAAAAGTAGGTTCTTTTCACAGATGGCGTCAGCATCTGCATTAAAAATAACCACTGAGTTTTGCTTAGCAAGTTGTACTAATTCTGCTGGTAATAGGTCTTTCCAATCGGTGTTAGTGCTATCTATCAGATAAAGATCAAATTCGTCGCGCATCGCATCTTGGGGTAAGCTTGTATCTACTTTGACGCGGACAAAGAATGCATCAAGCATCTTGATTAAATACTGATAGCTTTGACTACGGTTTTGCAGTTTTGGTTGTGCTTTTAGAAAAACAGAAGTTGGTTGAATCATCTCATTTCTTCCTTGAAACATTTTATTCACAATACCCAATTTGGATACATGATTCAACCATTTATAATCCTTTATTTTAGTAATTTACAACATCACCAATCCATTTGGATGGCCAGACGCGCGAGTTAACAAATTGTAAATAACCATACTCACATCTCCCCTTTTACAGTGAGTCATTGAGTAGTTTATAAAAACGTGATGTTACACCGTTCGTCCAACCAAACCCTTGTTGTACTGTGTATTCACCGCCACCAGCACGACTTACCAATTCACATACATTGTATTTTTCAAGAAGACACTTATCCTCAGCAAAACGCATTTCGATCATACTCAACCAATTTTTCATGACAGCTTCGGCTTCGCTGATAAAGCCATAGTCAAGCAAACCCTTAACAGCAAACCATTGCAGAGGTGCCCAGCCATTAGGGCTATCCCACTGCTGAGGAGTATTAGATAATGTTGTAACTAACCCTCCAGGTTTTAAAAAGTCACTCATTAGTTTAGTTTTTACTTGCTGAGCTTGCTGCTCAGATGCAGCACCGACAAATAAAGGTACAGCCATTGCCATAGAATCAATGGGACTTTGCTTATTTAAACGAATATTAAAGTCTCTATAAACGCCTTTATCATTATCCCAACAATATTGGTTAATTGCTTCTAGTCTAAATAATGCCAATTCAGCAATTGCTCGACTTTTATGCTCTTTGTTAATTAAGCTGTAAAACCTTTCTAAGGTCTTTTCGAGGTTATAAACTAAACAATTTAAATCAATAGCTACTATATTTGTTGTTTCAATACTCTTCAAATCACTTGGCTCACTGAGCCAGCGACTGCTGAAATCCCACCCTGATTCACAGGCAGCACGAATATTCTGAAAGTAACTCAACTGCTGATCAGCTGAAAGATTTTGCGCATCATGCAAATCTTCTTTCAACGACTCTGGTCGTGGCGAGCGGGCGCTATCCCAATATCGATTTAAAATAGCCCCATCAGACATTTTAACGACACGCTTAGTAGCTTGTTTATCGTCAACTAACTCTTCACACCCTTTCATCCAAAACTGATATTCAGCTTCTAATGCCGCTATCGCATTTTCTAGCCAAGAAAAGTCTTTGCGTTGCTCATATTTAGCCTCCCATAATAGCGTAACCATCAAAGCTAAAACGGGCGGCTGAGACCGAGAGCTGTAATAAACTCTATTTCCATTTGGAATGCAGCCATTGCGCTTTTGCAAGTCAATAAAATTATTAACCATGGCTTCAATGGTTGCCAGGTCGCCTATGTCCTCAAGGCCTAATGCTGTAAAGTAACTATCCCAGTAGTAAATTTCTTGAAAACGTCCACCAGGAACAATGTAGTCAAACTGTAGAGGCATCAAAGAGCTTGATAAATCACTATCGGCACTGCGATGCAGGTGCGGCCATAGATCGAGTATATACTGGTTTACCGATGTCGTATTGAGTTTCGCCATTGGTATAGCTTGGTTGGCGAATGAAAAGTGCGACATAACAAACTCACGAAGCTTTTCACCTTGCAGAGGACCTACTAATTGGTATAACTCACTCGCACTCTGCCAAGATAAATTGGGGACTGCATCTGCAAATGTTTTAGAATCAGCAAAAATTTCTGCCATTTGCACATCTTTAAATAGCTGGCTATTAACAAAGTTCATAATCATTCCTTAATTGCCTGACGTGTCAGACCATTTTCTAAAACAAGCGTCGCTTTTTTAAACGCCGAAACACTTACTAACAACAGGACTATTGGCAGCAAAGTTAAATAAAAGGCGTGCTGGCCACTAAACTTATCGAACACAAAGCCCGTAATTATTGAACCCGTGGTGCCCCCTAAAGCCGAGAAAACAACGATTAAGCCAGTCATCGCAGCATGTTTATGCTTTTCTAAAGAACTCAGCATGACTGAGTTGAGTAAAGGGTAAATAGGTGCCATAAAAAAACCGACTAGAGGCAACATATATGCCGCAAAAGGCACATCAAAAATATTTTTTACTTGGCTGCCATCAACATCATGAGTAAGAGGTAAAACAAGTAAAATCAACAGCCCCATTGTAATCAGGCAAGTCAATAACATCTTGAACCAACTAATAAACCTAAGTACTTGCCCAGCAACCAAACGGCCAAGCGCTAACGCTGCAGCAAATAAACTAGCGAGCTGAATACTGACATCAACGGGGAGTTTTAAAACTTGATTGTTAAAGGTAGGCAGCCAGGTACCCACTCCTTGTTCAATTAAAACGTATAAAAAAGCACTAACTACAAAAATAAGCACTAAGGGTTGGTATGTTAATTTCAGCATATCTAAGAAAGCGTCTACTTGTGACTGTTTCTGGTTATGTAACTCAGGAGATTTAATTGGCGCAGTTAAAACAGTAAAGGTAGTCACTAAGACGATCGCTGCTAGCATGTAATATACATTCAACCATTCGTTACTTTGGGGGTTATTAGCATCGATGAATAATGCAAAGATCCAGTAACCCGATAACACCCCAAGCATAAACACCCCTTCAATAGTGTTTAGCAAAGACGAATGTTTGTTCGCGTTATCAGAAAGTTGACCAATAATTGAGTAAACAGAGATTTTCACTACAGCGAAGCTACAACCAATTGCAGCAAATAATGCTTTTAGCACCCAAAATTCAGCAATGCTTGGCACCAATAAACAAAGAGCCGACACTAACAATAATGCACAGAGCATCGCGATTTTGTAGCCTATCCTTGGAATGAATGAAGCGACTAAAAAAGACATAATGGCAATGCTCAAATCCTTAAATCCCTCTAAAACAGAGGCATCCGTCTTGCTAACATCCAGGCTATTAATTGCTTGTAAAATAACAATGCCTACACTATTGAGCATAATTGCAAATACAAAATAGCTGCTTGCTAACGCTATGGTAATTCTTAATGAAGCCATTTAACTATACCGAAAGTAATTTTTACTCAGTCTAGTTGAGTGGAATTTCTTTTGCAAACGTTTGCAATAACAAAATACACAATTTATTCACAAAAAACCGAACTCTATTTGCTAGATTGTCGATTTATCATTTCAATTTCAACAACTTGGGAGTTAACTTTTTGGCCTGCGAGTTGTGCAAGTAGTTTTTCAACCAAAATAATAGAGGCGCGCTGGGTATTTTGCTTAATAGTTGAAAGTGATGGATGACTAATATCAGCCATAGAAATGTCATCAAATCCGATAAGACCAACATCATTTGGTATGCTGATGTAGCGTTCTTTAAGGGCCTTCATAGCGCCAAGAGCAACCATATCACTACATGCCATAATCCCATCGAAACAAAGCCCCTTATCTACCAGTAACTGATTTATACCCTGATAGGCAGCTTTACTCGTGATATCGATAGACAGTACATTTGGCGTGGCTTTTGCCTTTGAAACTGCATCTAAGTAGCCTCTGTAGCGCTCACCAATTTCTGCGTGAGCAGGATCGCCCAAAAACAACACATTTTTTGCACCGTGCTCAAGTAAGCGTTCAGTGGCTAAACGGCCTCCCAAGTAATTATCACTACCAACTATAGGGTAATTACTTTCTGTTTTTGGATCTCCCCAAACAACCAATGGAACACCCGCATTTGCAGCTGCCTCAATATTCGCCTGGCTTTTACCTTGTCCGACAACAATCAAACCATCAGCCCGACGGCTGTTGATGAAATAATTGACCCAATCATCACTTGCCATAAATGAGTTAGAAAGTAACAGTTCGAGGCCATGCTTATTCAGTGCAAGGTTAATTTCGCCAACAAGTTTCAGTAAAAAAGGGTCATTAATTGATTGTTCTGTGTCACCATCAAGATTGATCATCACAGCAATCACATTGGTTTTTTGCGTTCGAAGACGGCTTGCAGCGGTATTCAGACTAAAGTTGTGTTTCTTCGCTAAACGCTGAAGCTTCTGCCTAGTTTCTAGTTTAATCAAAGGGTTATCATTAAGTGCTCTTGACACTGTCGAGGTAGATACACCTGCTAATTTAGCAAGATCAACTAATTTTAATTTTTTATCGTTCATGGCAGTAACACAGTAATCCTTAAACTGGGATAACAATATAGCATTTTTTTAAACAAACAACTGCTTAAAATTTTTTATTAAAAATCAATAACAAAACCAAGTTAACTGGAAGAAACCAAGAAAATTGTGAAAAACAGTTACAAAATTGTTTGCAAACGTTTGCATAAACTTCTATGGTTTAAATAGGCAAAGCATTAACAATTTTTTAAAATCTTGTTATGCAGTGTACTTAACAACAGATTAGTGGGAAAAAACTATGGCAACAAAACACACACGAACTGCAATTGCATCCGCAATTCTTTTAGCAATGTCAGGCCAAACTGCTTTTGCTGAAGAGCAGACACAACAGGCAGCAGAAGAAAAAGTAGAACGCATTATTGTATCTGGTACACCAGGTGGTGTAGGTGTTCGCAAAATTGACGCTGGTTATGCCGTGACGAATATTGATGCTGACCAAATTGTTAAACTTTCACCTAAAAGCACCGCGGACTTGTTTAAAGCTGTACCTGGTGTTTGGGTAGAAAGCTCTGGTGGTGAATCAGGCGCGAACGTATTTGTACGTGGCTTTCCGGGTGGTGGTGATGCACCATTTTTAACAATTAGCATTGATGGCTCTCCTATCTACCCTGCTCCGACGCTCTCATTTTTAGAAAACTCTTCTATTTTCCGCCTTGATGAAACAATTGAGACAATGGAAGCACTTCGCGGTGGCCCTAACCCAGTTGTTTCAAACGGTCAGCCCGGTTTAACAACAAACTTCCGCTTAAAGCGCGGTAGCGAAGATACCGAAGCTATTTTTAAGTACACAACATCTGATTATGACCTACAACGTATTGATGCGATGGTAAGTGGTGAAATTTCTGAAGATTTTTACTACATGGTAGGTGGTTACGTTAAGAGTTCACCTGGTATTCGTGACGCAGGTTTTACCTCAGAAAAAGGCAATCAATTTACGATTAACCTTACAAAGGTGCTAGACAATGGCACCATCAACTTATACAGCCGTCATACCGATGATCACGGTGCGTGGTACTTACCTACGCCTTTAAATGTTGAAGGTATTGATGCTGGCTACACACAACTTGGCACTCTAAATCGTCAAGCAACTATATATACTGGCCCTAACAATGATGAACATCAAATTGACTTAGGTGAAGGGCGCGGTTGGAAAGGTCATGTGTCTGGCGGTAGCATCAAGCTTGAATTTGATAATGGCTGGCAGTTTGTAGATCGCTTTAACTTTACTAAAGGTGATGCAAATACCTACGGCCTTGTTCCAGCAGGCTCTGCAACAACATTGGGTGAAGTAGCAACTAATGGTGAAACCGCAGCAGGTGCAGCAACAGGCACTGTTTATGATGCAGATACACCAGTACAACAACTTGGCCGTTGGGTTGTATTAAAAGAAATTAGTTCATTCACTAATGATCTTGCCTTTTCTAAAGACTTTGGTGACCTGTCTGCCGCATTCGGTTATTACACAGCAAGCACATCAGCAAACGACTGGTGGAGCTTAGGAAACGCTGCTTATCATGTACTTGAAGCTGGCGGTGAGATGTTAAATGACATTGAGTGTAATGCAAGTACTGAAGGTTGTGCATGGAACTACGATATTAACTCGACAGGTGATGCACGCACCAATGCGTTTTACTCAACAGCTCAGTATAAAATCAATGATGCATTCACACTTGATGCAGGTATTCGTTTTGAAAATCACGAAGTAGAATACACGGTAGATGAAGGCCTAGATGGTGTTATTACTAAATCTATCCAGTACGATGAAAGCAAAACATCATGGACAACAGGTATTAACTACTCAATTAATGATGATATGGGTGTATTTGCACGTGTTAACCGTGGTTATAAAATGCCTTATTTCGATGATTTTCGTGATAACTACGGCGCTTACCAAGGCGGCGAAAAGTTAATCAAAGAAGTGACACAGGCTGAATTCGGTTACAAGCTTTTGACTGATAGCACTGATTTTTATGCCACTTTATTCACGAATGAAGTAAAAGGTGACACTTTTGTTCGTCGTCCAGGCGCCCCTGCTGAAATTTTAACAAATGAAGCATACGGTATTGAGCTTGATTATAACTATAACCACGAATCTGGTTTCTCAGTTAACTTAAACTCAACACTGCAAGAAACTGAGATCACAGAAAGCCCGACCAACGAAGGCAACGAAAGCCAACGTCAGCCAAAATGGCAAGTACGTGTTACACCGAGCTATGACTTTGAAGTCAGCGGCATGTATGCAACTCTATACGGCACAATTTCAGCAGTTGATGATCGTTGGGGCGACAACGAAAATACTGTTACATTAGAAGGCTATGAAAAAGTTGACCTAGGTTTAATTGTTGAGCCTATGGAAGGTATTAAAATACAGTTAGCTATTGATAACTTAACTGATGAACAAGGCATTACCGAAGGTGATCCTCGTAATGCTGATGCACCAAATGGCCGTTATATTATGCCTCGCACCACGCGTTTAAGCGTAAGTTATGAGTTTTAAACTCTCCTAAAATCCCTTGGTTGTAAGTCAATCAATACCCAAGCCACAGTGTTTTACAACCTGTGGCTTTTTTGTATTTATACTTCCAAAAAAAGCTTATTAATTAAGTCTTTCTCTTGTTCATTAAGTTGTTCTTGCAACGCTCTAATAAAATCCATTGACGTTGCTGGTCGGTTAGGAAATGCATATTTTTGCCATACTGATTTTAAAGCAGCCACAATCACAGCATCGCCAATTTCATTTCTAAGTTTTGCAAATACAAGAGTAGCTTTGGAATACTGATCGTAACTTTTTGATGAGTCTACCAACGCTTGCTTTGTCGAAATATCTAGCCGAGAAGCTTGTTGATATCGCTGAGTTTCATATTTGACTAATGCATTGACAGCCTTTTTTCCGTATCGTTTTTCAATCACCACAAGCTCTACATATTTAGCTAATGATTCAATCAAAAAAGCGCTATCTTCAGGAACACTATTGCCAATATCATGACCAAACCATTGATGAGCCGTTTCATGTACTGCACGGCGGTAGCGTTGATCAAAACCTACGCCTTCACTTGGTTTAGCTCTAAAACCGACCTTATTATCAATCAACATGATTTCAGGTAATGCATACCCTGTCCCACCAAATCCTGTTGCGTCGATCAAACTGAGCTTTGAACCTTTGTACGCATTAAGATTATTATTAAACCAAAAAAGCGTGTCACTCATAGCTTGTAAGTTAACTTTTACGGCATCTTTATTAGCTTCTGTTGCACTTGATTTAGTAAAAACCTGTAACTTCACACCCTCATAAATTAACTCAGTTGCTGCAAATGGAAATGACAACCAAGCAGGTAAGTTGTTAATTGGCACTGTCGTCTGAAATTTAAAAACGGCTCTTTGCCCTTCAACAATATGCGCTATTTTCTTCCCCTGTGAAACGACCTGATAACCTAGGGCGGTTGTAACTTTGCTTTTCATGGTGATGCGTTCATAGTTATATGGTACTTGGTATGTTGCATTAAAAAGCTTTGAAGGCGGTGTTTTAACATAGAGTGGAAGCCCATAATCTAACCTTAACTGCTCGTCATCTAATTCATAGTTTCTTTGATACCCAAGCGTCGGTAATAGCGGAACTGAACGAATATAACTAAATTCAGGCGTTATGATTTGATGCCCTTGTGTAGGCCATAACTTGGCTTGCTTTACTACAAATTGCGTTTTAAGTTGCCTTGTTTCGAATGGCTGAAGTGCGGATTTAAACTCGTAAATAGCTTGGTTCATTGATGGATAAAATGCGACTTGCTCAGCTCCTTCTATTTTAATATCTGCCCATTGATAGAAGCCTGCACGACCTATCAATACCTGTTTTATTGGTTTTTTGTGAGGGTTAGTAAATGAGTAGGTTAAGTTAAATTGGGCTAACTGCTTATAAGGATAGAAATCTATTTCTGCATCGATATGACTCACTTTTGGCTGAGCTTTATGTTTCCAATCAGCAAACATTTTTTCATAATTTGCTTTAAATATTTCTCGTTTATAAGAGTTACTTAATGGCTTTTCTGAAATTAAATTAGTATGTAGCTGCCAAAATAAATTGATAGCCAAAACTGCAGGTATTAACAGCCAAGCATCTTTATTTTTAAGTGCCCTACTGCCCATTCCTGTCCCGCGGTGATTAAAAGCCTGACTAACAAGCACAACACTAAGTAATAATACTAGCCACGCGCGGACATAAGGCCAGTAACTACTTAAACTTGCTCGATATCCCCAAAATTCATTAGCCGGCTGCAATGGTGTCCAAGCTACACTCCAAAACGTGTGTGTTAGCCCCAAATAAGTCATTACTGGGGTAAATTTAAGTAACAAAATGGCAAACACCACTAAAGAAGCAACAAGCTCTGAGCGCAATAAATTATAAATACATACAAATATCGAAGCAATAATAGCTAGCGGCAGTCCCATTAAAGCTAAGGTATAAATAGCGTGATAAGCGTCAAAGTCACTGCCAATAAAAAGTTCAGCTAACGATGCACCAACAAAACCTATTAACGAAAAAACAAACACCAAACTCACTATTGCCAATAATTGGCTATGCAAAATCGAAGCAGTCTTAATAGGCGCTGCCGCAATTATCTCTGCTATTTTATAGTGCCTAGCATGACAACTAAGTTGCCAACTCCATAGAGCCATCAGTAAACAACCGAGCAATATATACATATCAAAGGCATATTGATTAACAGCATCAATGCTAGTTGCTTTAATAACACTCATTGGTTCTGCATACTGAGAAGAAGATGCAACACTATTGAACACTAACCCTAGCCATAAAAGTAACAGAATAAGAGTTATAGGTTGTTTTAATATATTTAAAATTGCAGCTTTATATAGCTCGAATAGAATCGAGCTTTGACGAAATGTAGGCTTTACCGTTTGAAATTGAGTGTAAGGCCTAAGGTCAGACTCAATACATTGTTGTTTGGGTTGCTTTGTCCTTGCATATACTTGGGGGTGCGAGCCAACAGCATGAGTAAAAATAACAATTGCTAGAGTAAAACAAATAAAGCGATTAGTATAAAAAGGCGTATTTTGCGACTCGCTAAAACTTGCTATTACCGTTGTATAAGCAAATGGGTCTAACCAAATAAATAGCTGATAAAACGTTTCGTTTAGTACGCTACTTCCTGCCAAAATTGGATTACCCGTTATACTCGCACCGAACAAATAAGCAATCCAAACACTTGCAAAAGCGGCGTAGATAATCATTGAGCTTCGAAACCTTTGACAAAGCCAAAATGCCAAAGCAATAAGTAAAAAACAGTTTATGAGTAGAACAAAACCACTATAAAAAACTGTATAACCAAGTATTTGCCAACTAAATCCATTATTTTGAAAATGTACGTAACTCATAACCAACGTACTGCTTAATGAAACCATCATTAATAGACTTACAAAACCACCTATTCGAATATAGTTTTTTTGTTTTGAACTTACTGATGCAACAGCAATAATTTCGTCCATATGAAAGAGGTGGTCACGTAAGAAAATTGCTGGCGATAATGCTCCAACCAATAAAGCCAATTGCATCATGTGTAATGACACTAAATGCAATTGATAGTGCTGTAATGGGTCAACATTACTTGTTGCAAGCCCTGAAGAAAGTGAAAATGCAAAACTTGGCGCAATAAGCAAGCATACCCAAACTATTGGTTGACGAAAAAGATACTTTAACTCATTGATTATTAGCACAATTCACCTCTTCGAGATTTTAGTTCAAAGAAGTACTTATCTTGTAATGATTCTGCAGCCAAAACAGCCCCTGTAGTTGGGCGCTCTGCGGCATAAACTCGAAAGACGGGCTCACCATATCGATAACTTTGGCTCAGTACTAAAGCGTCTTTGGGCAGTGCGCGTGGCAAAGCTTTTAATACCCATACTTTACCTTTGAGTTGGTTTACTAAGGTATCGATATGGCCACTTTGGATCAGTTGACCACCTTTAATCATCGCCACAAAGTGACATTGGTTTTCTATGTCTTCCACAATGTGTGTTGAAAGCAAAATCAGTCGATTCTTACTCATTGAAACTAATAAGTTATTGAGACTCTCTCGCTCTGCCGGGTCAAGCCCAGCAGTAGGCTCATCTAAAATGATTAATTTAGGATCACCCAACAATGCTTGAGCAATACCAAAGCGCTGTTTCATTCCCCCTGAAAAGTGACTGACTCTTTTATTTGCATGCTGAGTTAAGTTTAATGCAGTAAGCAGGTCATCAATCTGTTGCTTTGTCTTTTTAGATTCAAGCCCTTTTAATATGGCGATGTGTTCAAGTAATGCTCTACATCCCATATGTGGGTAAACACCAAATTGTTGTGGTAGATAACCAAGTTGCTTACGTAACTTGTCAGGGTCTTTTAATATATCTAAGCCACTAAACTGTATACGGCCAGAATTAATAGTTTGCAGGCATGCAAGAGTTCTCATCAAACTAGACTTGCCAGCGCCATTTGGCCCCAGCAACCCTACCATGCCGCTGGGTAACTCAATGGTTATATCGTTAAGTGCTTGAGTTCCATCAGGGTATGTTTTCGAAATATGCTCAAGTGTTAGCATTTATTGGCTCCTTAATTAGCACAAATCTAGATTAAGGAATGGCAAAGCTCGCTGCTACGAAGTAATGATCAATGAGTCAAGTTTGATGATGAAAGCAAAATTTCTTATTTCGTCATCAAAAAAAGAACTTTCATCAAGATGTGGATGAATAAAGAAATAAAAACGTTAAGCTAAATCCATTATAACGCTTAATCAGAGTATTACTCCCTCAGTTTCCACATTATTTAGAAATTAGGGTAATATATAAATGTTCGAAAAAACAACAGTGTACGTTGCAAAAATAAAAACTGAACGGAGTAGATTTTGCTGGCAGCTATTAGCTATTTATCATCACTTAAAAACACAAAAAGCATGGTTGCTCTACTACCATTAATCGCTGCGATACTACTTGAAAGTCATATTCGCTATCTTTCGCTGAGAATTGATTCACCCAGTACTTATCTAACAGTAAATTTACAGCTAATATTTGAGTGTATCCCTTTCTTAATCGCTCACTGGATGGCATCACAGCATTCTTCAAAGCAGGCTTCAATATGGTGGTTATCTGGGTTTATTGGTTACCCAATACTCATTTATCTGTTAAGCAACAGCTTGCCACTTTATGATAAATGGCACTACTTACAAGAGCAATGTTGGTTACTGTGCAGTCTAGCAAGTTTACTTTGGCTTTCATCCCAACGCTTTAAGAAGAACCAAAAATCCAAATTAACCAGTTGGATGAGCTCTTTGTTTACATTAAATAAAGTTGTTTTTGTTATATGTTTTGGCTGGGCCTTTGTCATGGCTGGCATACTCAACAGCCATAACGAACCTTTGCTAAATCAACCCTTTGCATTGATATTTGATACTCAAAAGCTACTTACAAACTATAATCAATTTATTTGGTATTTTTCTCAGCTTTTGGTCTACGCAATTATTGTACACGGCACTTTTTTATTTAATCGTTACATTTTAATACGTCAATTCTTAGCCAAGCATGGAGTGCTCATTTTTGTATCTGCATGCTTAATTAGCATGGTTGTTTTAACACCATTACTTGCCGCTATTGTGCTTACATTGCCTGTTAATGACTTACCCTCAAATGTTGCCAATCTAACTCCGGGAGGCAACCTAGACATTATCAATAAGTACAATTATCAGTTTATGTTTTTATTTTTAAGTATCTCTACACCCATTATCTTGGCGTTTGAACGCCAGCAGCACCACCATAAATTAGAAGAAATTGCCAAACAGCAAATAAAAACAGAACTAAAGCTATTACAGCAGCAAATTAATCCGCACTTTTTATTTAATACTTTAAATAACTTATATGCACTTGCATTAACAAAATCAGAAAAGACACCTGAATTGGTATTACAGCTGGCTGACTTACTGAGATACACCGTCTATGAAGGGCAAAAACCATTCGTTCTACTCGAAAAAGAGCTAAATTACATTAAAAACTTTCTTGAACTGCACAAGATAAGGCATGCAAATAACTGTAGATTTAACCTAGCATGGCCTGAAACTAGTCACCCTCTTTCTATAGCGCCACTGCTTCTTATTATTTTAATCGAAAACACCATAAAGTACGGTGTTGAACACGCACAAGAAAACGCTGAAGTAACGATAAAACTAACCTTAAATGGCAACGTTTTAACGTTATATTGCGAAAATAGCATTCCTCGCAAAAACAATAATGATAATTCAGGCATGGGGCTAAACAATTTAAAGCGCCGTTTAGAGCTTCTATATCCAGAAAAACATACTTTATTAGTGCATAATAACAATGGACTTTGGCAAACCACCCTCTCTTTGGAACTATCAAATGATTAAAGCAATTATTGTTGATGATGAACCACTTGCTCATCAAGTAATTCTTCATCATTTAGAGTCGTATTCAGATATCAAAGTAGTTTCTCAGCATTTCAGCGCAAAAGATGCTTTGTACCAATTAGCAAAATCAACTATTGATGTCGTTTTTTTAGATATAAACATGCCAGAGTTGTCAGGGTTAGAACTCATTCAATCACTCGCTAACCCGCCTCAAATTATCATTGTGAGTGCTTATGAAGAATATGCACTCGCAGGTTACGAGCTAAATGTTACTGATTATTTACTCAAACCTGTATCTGCACAACGTTTACAGCAAGCAATAAATAAAGTCCGTGAACGTATTTCCCAAACGCCGAAAAGTAAAACAATCACCCTAAAAGTAGATCGCGAAAAACGCAAGCTTAGCTTAGATACAATTGAATACATTGAAGCGTATGGAAATTATGTAAAAGTGCACCAAGAAGACCAAACGATCCTCGCAACAACAACCCTAAAACAGATCTTAGAGCAGCTATTAGGCTCATTCACTCAAATCCATAAATCATACATAGTGAATAACAGCAGAGTCATAGCTGTTACGAACGAACATGTAGAGCTAGATACTGGTGATAAGATAAAAATTGGTAAATCATTTAAAGAACACAGCAAAGTATTACTTTAGAGACAACTTCTCAAGTGATCTACAAGTGTCTTATGCTGTGAGCTTGGCCAATGAACGCCTTCTGAAGAACATGGTGTTATTAATTCAAAGCAGTTAACGAAACAGCAGTTGTTGCTGTCAGCAACATTTTTAAACTCTTCCACTAACCGTTTTGCTTTTAGCTCTGCTCCTGCATAAATAGATTTATACGCGCCAACCTCATACACCGCTGGCGGGCTCAAAATTATTATTTTGGGTAATTCACGGTGCCGATAATAGTTTTTTATATCTAAAATAAGTGCTTCTAGTGCGTTGGCAATATCAACAACCGACAGCGCAAAACGGCGCTTTAAATCATTCGTGCCGAGCTGAATAACAATCACATCTAAATGATAAGCCGCTAGATATGGCTCTAGGTATTTAATGCCCAGTTTATCACCACTAAAAGGTGGGTCGTTCACCAGTGTACGATTGGGCTGGCCAGCTTCAATCACTTGGTAGCCGGCACCTAATTTAATACCCAGTAAACTAGGCCAGCGCTCATCGGCTGCAAAGCGTTTACCATCGACCGGCGAAATGCCATAAGTGTTTGAATCACCAAAACATAAGATATTCATTAGAATGGATTCAGTGTGTAACCTTGTTGCTGCAACTGTGCATGAGCGGTCATCGCCGATAACGCCATTTGCACACCAGGAATAAGCTGTTGCTGTTTTACCTTCATGTGCGTTGCAGACTGCCCACAAACATAAACAACGGTATTATGCGCTAACAATTGAGAGATCAATTGCTGATTTTTATTGTCACTGGCAAAGCGCTGTTTATAAAAACTGTTTTCCAGTACATCAACACTTGCGCCACCATGCACAACCAAAGCAAGTTGAATGTTCTCAGGCTTCACACCATGGGCTATGTGCATATTAATGAACCGTGCTAATGAGTTCATATTGTTATTCTGCGCCCCTTTTTCTGCCGCATCAGCTACATCAAATGCCACTTTAAAAACCGTTTGTTCAGAGATTTCTGCATGGTTTGGCACGTCATAATAATAACCAAAACCTTTGATCGCGGGCTCAGCTTGCTCTGCATGACTAAACGAAGATAACAAGGCTAAAGAAAAACCTAACAGTGTTGATTTCATAAAAGTTCCTGTTGCTTTTTACTCTAGCCTACCTTGTTTAAACGCGTTTAACTAGCATCAATATGTTGATGTGCTTTGAAGGTCATGCCTAAGTAATTAAAGGTGTTTTTAAACATCTCGATAAACGCGTTAGGTGCGTGAGCAGACCCTGCATTTGAGAGCAATGAAAACTGCTTTTCACGCAGTGTTCTCAGTTTTGGCCTGAGTGCGTCATCATCCATGTAGTCAGTGATCCGGTCTAAAAATGCTTTAAACTGCGGTGTGGTGTTATACCAATACACTGGCGATGCCAGTACCCAGTGTTGATAATTCAACAGCGCTTCAAATACCGCATAAAAATCATCATTTTTATATTGCTTATCGTAGCAATAAGGCGAGATAACATAGTCATCTAGACATACTACATCGCCGCCATATTGGGCTTTATAATCATTAACTTGTAAGCTTGTGTTACCCGTTTTTCGTGCACTTGAATAAATAATTACCGTGTTTGTTGTTGGTTTTTGTTGCATGACTATCACTCCTTTTTTATGATGTGTGCAGCGTAAAACCTCAAGCTAACTTTAGGTCAACACCTTGGAGCAAATTATGTCAGATAAAAAACTTATTGATGCAAACCTAGCGGTTGGCTTTGTGGCAAAACGCAGTGGTGTAAAAGTTTCGACCTTGCATTTTTATGAGTCAAAAGGGCTTATTCGCAGCTGGCGTAAAAAAGCTGCGCAAACCAACTACGGTTAAATGTAGTCAAACACTCATCATTTGAAATGCGTGCTTGTTTGTTTTTAGGTTTTTAAGGAGTTACTTTTAAAGCTTATAAGTGAATATTAAAAATAGGTTCCTTCGATTAAAAAGCGAGGTAGTGAATCACTTTCAACCGTTACAGTATTACCCATATCTCGCCACATACATGCCATGCCCAACAGTTGAAGAGGTAAAAATGATTCAACTGGGACAGTGTCTGGATCACTTGCATTTATCCAATATTTTTCTTGTAGCTGAACATTTTTTGCAAGCGTTTCATTGAAGTCAAACCCAATGTCGGTGGTGAGTGCTGCAAACGTTTCTAAATACCCCATTGCTATGCCTAATGCCCAATCGTTACCTTGATCTACTGCCATTTTCATACACTGGTTGAGTAACGATGGATAATTATCTTGCCTGTGATGGAAAGCTTGAAATACTTCGACTAACTTATATGAAACAGGCCCTGCTTTTGTGGCACTTTGTTTCATAATTTCAACGGGGAAGTTCGCTAAGCTATCCATACTTTCAGAATCGCGCGTGATCACAGCTAAAAAATAGGCATCAAGCCACTCCTCGGGGTTTGCATAACCCGCTTCGAGCATACCTCTACCGTTCCAAGTCACTGCAGGTAAATCGAATATCTTAAACGTTATGTCTTGCTCGGGATGCTCTGCGAGCTTCAAAAAAGCTGCGTACATTTTAGATGCATAGCGTAAACCTGATGCAGACTCTTTTTCTATTTCATTGGTTTGGACTTCCCAAGTGAGCCAGCGAGCTAAATCCAACCTATCTTTTGCACACTTTAAAAGGTTATCACGATAATCACCAAAGAAGTCTGGAGTTTCATCGATTTCTTCTCTAGGAAACTCCAATCTTTCATTTAGGGACACATTTTCAAACTTAGGAATACAAACCCTTTCTATTTTCATTTGTTACCCTGTTAATTCCCTTTAATCAATATCAAATTCTGAAATTTTAACTTCACTAACAGAAAAGTTATTATTTGTTATAGGGTCTCAATATATAAATATTTAATTCACCGAGGTATACTCAATTTAATATTACTTAGTTGAAATGATTAACCGCTACAGCGTTACTTGTTATGTAATTCATTAGACATAGCGACAATATCAGCCATTATGCGTTTCTCGCCCAATTCAGCTAGAAAATTCAAATGCTCAATCGCTTTTACTTTCTGCAAATTTTCAAGCTTATTCACACCACCAAGCGCCAACGCAGGAACGAATGCATACATTTCATCGGCTTCTAATGGGCCTAGGTTTTTTAATGCTTGCTCAAACAAAGGTTTTTTCGTTAATGTCTTTTTGATCAAATGACTCTTTTCTTCGAACTGCAAAAAATAAGTCAATTGAACGTTCCTCCCCTCGCTCCTTTAATTTTTCAGAGTAATCTGTTGGAAAAATCATTCCAAAGTTTGAATTAACATCTATACTCTGACCTGATGTTTTCCCCCAAATAAGTAAATTTCCAAAAGCACCGCGACCAATTACATAATATTTATCAACTCCATTGTTTTCGCGTTCAGCGAATTCGGTACCCTCAAGCCAAGTTTGTAAAATTTCATGGTAATCCTGTGGGTTAACAATCCAAAAAATGCCATTACCCCAGCCACAAAAACCATACTCTTGCCAGTATTCAAGCAAACGGTCAGGAAGTTTGCCTTTAAAAAATTCAAGCGTTTCATTGGTTGGCATTGTCGCTTTTATCGCGGGACCAAATCCCGCATAATTATAAAAATTATCAAAAAACTTATTCGTCATTCAACCGTTCTATTTCATCTGCCAATTCTTGATCCCATGAAAAATCAATATTGAATTCACCTGTTGGCTTTAGATTAAAAACAGCACGATTCCACTTGTTCGAATCATTTTCAGTCCTCGCATACAGCCCATAAAACTTAGTCTTATCTCCATAATTAACCTTCAAGTTAAACCTTTAAATTTACAGTATCTATCTCGTAATCAACCTTGTGCTCAACTACGAACTTGTAAGGTTTTTTACGTATTCTTAAAGCAGTTAGCATCAATCCAGCCGCAGGCTATTCCTCCACCTCTAAACGGTGACACTCAAGTGGAGAAAAATCTGTATTTTCAATCTTAATTGAACAATTCATATTAACTACATTCTGACTCAACAAAGAGAGTTCTAAGTCAAATGTCAGAGTTTGTGAATTAACATTCAGATTGTAGATATCTAAAAATGTTAACTTTTTAAAATCATGTGTAACTTTTAACGCTTCATCATACACGTTACATATATTTTTTCGTTTGATAAGCGCATTACTACCCGCTTCTAAAATCTCTAGTCTTAAACAAGGGTACTCGCTATCAGGATGAAATTTAAGCCAACGAAACAAATTGTCATTGACCCTTTCTACATTCATCTCAATAACATCAAGGCTGACATACGTTTTGTCATCATTACTTAAAGCGTCGGTACAAGAAAAAGTAAGAATCAAACAAACGCTAATAAGTAGCTGCTTCATCAAAAACCTAAAACGTCCATATTTTCAAGAACGTCGTAAAATATAAATTTAATAGCCTGCCATATTATTTTTATCCGTAGCTAATATTCTCTCCCAATATATCTAGGTTAAAATAACTTACTTTCCTATATCACATCCATCAATTTCCCGAAGTGTTTTTAATAAAATATCATTGCCATTTCTAGAGATGAAATTTGCATGTAAATATAACCTATCTTTTTCACTTTGGTAAAAGTCACTGTTAGAGATCTCTATTAAGTAACTTTTAACTAGTCTTGATTCAATACTTTTAGAGCTTTTAAAAAGCATTGAACCCACCAATCTACCTCTGGATTTTAAAGCAAAAAATGCCGAGAGATTTGCCATAAAATGAGTTAAATCGTTTTTAGTAATTTCTAAAGACTCTAAAAAATCTATGAAAACTCTATCGAAAATCTTAGCGTTGGTATTACTCATTCTCAAAAATGATTCTACATGGCCTCCAAAGTTTGCACCGTGATTATGTTGTTCAAAATCAGGGGTTTTTACAAAATAATTTTTTTCTCCACGAAAAAAGCTATTTGACTCATTTTTACCTATCGAAACTTCAAATAAATTTATAACCATATAATATCTCTATTCAATACTAGTTAGAGATTCTAATACTCAATTACTTCCTTGCTTATTTTATTATCATCTAAAAAGCTAAAAAATTTCTCTTCTGTGTCTAATTTATTTATTTTTCCAACTTTAATTTTTTCATAAAACCACTTTGTATTAGTGGCTTCAAAAAATTCATCCCAATCATCTAACTTAGGGTCATCTACAGCCATAGTTCCTCCCATTAGGCCATGTCCACATCCTTCTAATAACAAAACCTTATTATTTTTAAATGAGTAAGCGATCAATTTAGGCCAATCACTGCTATTAGTATTTTTTTTTTGCCTATGGTCCACTTCAGAAATTATGTAATAAAGATCTTTCATTCTGGTTTCTCTTTAATTATTTCAACACTATCAAACTTAATTTTTCTTCCATCTGCATGTAATTGTACTGCCCCACCATCGCCATATTGTGTATATGCCTCAGCGAAAGGTTCTAGTTTTGTTTCATCTGTATCACCTTTCCAATAAGGTATTCTAGCTTGTACTTCTCCATTTTCGAATAATTGTAATGTGTCAAACTCACCTCTTAAACGAGCATCACTCCATGAGCCATCTCCATTTTCATCAGGACCAAATTCATTACCTTTGATCTGAAATGCGTCACGAGCCTCTAACCCACTATTATATTTTATAAACCCAAAGTAAGTGGTTGGTGCAGAAAGGTTCTCAATTGTCATGGGAGCGAACTTATTAACTTTTCCATTATCATCTTTATACCTCATATACCTATACCCAGTACTTGCTATTGTTGCATCCGGGCCTGACGGTCCGACATAAAAATCAGGCTTTCCTTCCTTACAACTCAACCCAAACGGATCCACCCAATTAACCGGGTTCGGCGCATATTGGTAGTGGTTTATGCCGCCTACTAAGCCAATCGGGTCTTGGTTTATAAAGCGTTGTTGTTTGGGGCTGTAATAGCAGTAGCGGTTGTAGTGTAGGCCGCTTTCATCATCAAAATATTGCCCTTGAAAACGTATTGGCTGAGTGAAGCTGTTTTCTTCATTAAAGTCAGCATTAGCTTCTGGTTCTTCATAGCCGTACACATCAGCATGGTTTTGCCATACAACTTCTGCGTTATTATTTGTAACA
>NZ_JACDWV010000079.1:0-382 GCF_016464105.1 Pseudoalteromonas sp. bablab_jr010
GATAAAGCGGGATATAAATTAGCTAAAAACTTACCTAATTTTAGTTATTACACAGGTGAAGTTGAGGACGAGATTTTTCCCTACCTAATTATTGGCATGGGTGAGACAGGTGAAATAAAAGTGTGGATATCAAATACACGTTCAGCAGGGTTCACAGGGCGAGTATTACATGAACTAGGCTCAGGGCAAGCGCAATGGCGTGAGAATAAATAAAAATGCACTTGGCAACGATGGACAAGTTTATAAAACCACTTATCTCAATTGCATGTGCTTTGTTTTTAGCAGGTTGCTCGTCAACGGGAAAAATAGATTACATGGTTGCAGGCGTAGGCACTGAGAATGGGAATGCTATTTGGGGGCGCTCAGTGGTATTTGATAATAC
>NZ_JACDWV010000080.1:0-8285 GCF_016464105.1 Pseudoalteromonas sp. bablab_jr010
CGACAGGTTTAATCCCTCAAAATGATTAAGTATTATTGCGGGTTGGTATTAAAAAAGCCCACTCAAATTGAGTGGGCTAAGCAATGCTAAAATAGCATTTAGGGGGAAACTCTTAATGTGAAACTTGCTGCCAAGCCATAACCCAGCTTTTTCCTACACCTGGTTCAAATAGCGGGTTGTGTGAATCTTTAACACGACAAAACTCGCTAAATGGCCATGGTTTACACATATAAATATGGCCTGTTTTAGGTTGTAAAACCTTAATTCCTGCACTGTAATCGTTGCATGCTTGAGGATAAACATAGTCATAATCTTGCAGACTATCTTTTACTCGCTCTTCACACTTGGCGATACAATTAAACGCCACTTTTACATGCGTAATACCCGAGCCTTCTAGGGCATAAATTTGGTTTGAGCGATAGGCTACCACTAAACCTTGATCAGTCATTTTTCCAGCTTTTACTAGCGGAATATGCACATTAATATGCTCAGCAACGGAGCGCGGCCAATTATGAGGCTCACCTTGATCCGTACTGACTATTGGATATTCGAATGATAAATCGACTAGCTCTCCTTGCATGTCATAAAAGGTCACAATCACCCTATCACCAACAAATAGTTGGGTATGATGATTCAAGCAACCAATCGGCAACCACTTCCCGGAGGCCATTGACGTATGCATAAACAAAGTATCACCCTAAGAACAACTAATAGGCATTATCTAACAACCGTACAAAATAAATACTTTTTAGTTTGAGGCAAAAGATCCAAAGCACTAGATTATGTGCTTATCAGCGGTCCCGCTATCATAGTTTAAAACCTTAGACCGGAAACTTTGCGTCCTAACTTTTCAGTTAGTTTGCCAAAAACAAGACTGAGTATAATCGCGACCGAATCACAAATCAAACAAAAGAATGTAACCAAAGGTCTTATATAGCAAATAGTTACTAGCAAAAGATGCAGAAACAAAAAAGCCAACCGCTCGGTTGGCTTTAAAACAGAAAGAGCTTTAGTCTTTCACCAGCTTTCTTCTGGTCGTTACTCGGTGACCAGAACGGAATATATTCAAAAAGCCATTACCTACATCACTCATGATAATGTACAAACAAGGTACTAGTACTAAAGTGATTAGAGTTGCAAACATAACCGCAAAACCAAGTGCAACCGCCATTGGAATTACAAACTTAGCTTGCAAGCTGGTTTCGAACATAATCGGTAGTACACCGGCAAAGGTTGTAATTGATGTCAGGGTGATTGCTCTAAAGCGCGCACAACCTGCTTCAATAACCGCTTGGCGAGTTGAAATACCTTCGCGGCGTGCTTGGTTTACAAAGTCTGTCATAACTAACGAGTCATTAATTACAACACCGGCCGCAGCAATCAAGCCAAAGCCCGACATCAAGCTAATATCTAAACCAAACCAGAAGTGACCCCAAATAGCACCGGTTAAGCTAAATGGAATAACCGACATAACAATAAGAGGCTGTGAATAGCTCTTAAGCGGCACTGCAAGCAAGATATACACTAAAATCATACCGCCAATAAAGAACATGATTTGCTCGTTAGCTTGCGCTTGTTGTTCTTCAATAGAACCACCTAGCTCAGTTTTAACTGATGGGTATTCCTCTTTTAACTGCGGTAATAAGTTCTCATCAACTTGCTTAACCACTTCACCCGGTTCAATCGCTTCTTCATCGATACTGCCGTAGATATACACAGTACGATAGCCACCTTCACGGCGAATATAGCTAATACCTGGTTTTTCGTTCAGTTCAACAACATCGCCCAGCATCACCTCTTGGCCCGCAGGCGTTGTGATCACAGCATGCTTTAATGATGCAAACGCTTCACGTGTTAGTTTCGGGTAACGAACCATAACACGTACTTCTTCACCGCGACGAATAACACGCTGTGCTTCACCACCGTAGAAGCTTGCGCCTACTTGATTAGCAATATTGGCAAGGTCTAAACCTAAATCATATGCCACAGGTTTTAAGCTTAATTGTACTTCTTTGCTCGCCGGATCGATGGTCGAACTAATATCAAACAAGCCTTTTTGCTGTTGTAATAGTTGGATGAAACGACGACCTGCATCATTTAAGGTATCGATATCTGGGCCGTAAAGTAAGTAACCAAACTCACCATCCATACCACCGCCATTTACATCATCGTAAATTTGCAGTGATTTCACACCTGGGATGCTTGGCATTTGTTCACGCCAACGACGAGATAGTTCGAATGCGTTATAAGGGCGAAGCTCTTCATCTACCAGCGGAGCAAGTAATTGTGCTTCAGTACGACCTTGGTTAAACACTAAGATATCGCGAATTAGCTTTTGGCCAAACTCTCGTTCTGTCTCTTGATCTACCTTGTTAACCATGGCTTCGATTTCACGAATAGCATTAATTGTTTGCATATCCGAGGCATTTTCATTCATTTCTAAACGAATTTGCGGAAAGTCCTGAGGTACTTTTGGTGTTGGTACCACACGCACTTGGTTTGAAGAAATTAAGCCAAACGTCAAAATCAATAAACCGATAAACGCAAATAGCACAAACCAGCGCCATTCAACACACAGCTCAATAAAACGCTTATATGGGCCATTTACAAACTCAAAGAAACGTTTGTTAAAACGCGCTCGCCAGCTATTAGGATTAATTGGCGGAAACTTAGTATGGGCAATGTGTGCGGGTAAAATAAGTTTCGATTCAATCAAACTAAATATCAAACACAGAATTACCACCACTGCGATACCAAAGAAGAATGCGCTCTCTGGACCACTTGATAGTGTAAACGGTGCAAATACAGCAATCGTTGTTAAGACACCAAATGTTGCTGGGGTAGCAACACGTTTTGCCCCATTTACCACGTTTACAACACCACCGCCTTTTTTCTCAATTTCGGTGTAGGCGCTCTCCCCTATGACTATGGCATCGTCGACCACGATCCCGAGTACCATAATAAAGGCAAATAACGACACGATATTAATACTGATACCAAATAATGGCATCATCATCATTGCACCTAAGAAACACACAGGTAAACCAATCATTACCCAAAGTGCTAGCTTAAAGCGTAAGAAGATAGACAGCATAATGGCCACCAAGATAGCCCCTTGGAAGAGGTTGGTTTTCATCATGTCTAAACGGGCATTGAGGTAATAAGTCATGTCCATCAGTGGCACAAGACGAAGACCGGCTGGTAGCTCTTTATTCTTTTGTTCAATAAAGGCTTTAACTGAATCAGCAACCGGGATCATATTTTGCTCTTTGGTTGCTTTTACTGATAAATAAACGGCATTTTCACCATTAAATTTAAAGTAGCGTTCACCTTCAGTGAATTGGTCTTTGATCACAGCAATGTCGTTTAAAAGCACTTTCGCGCCATTAGCACCAATTTTTACTGGGATCTGGCGGAACTCATCACCGCTGTAATATTGATTTTCAACACGTACCGAGATAATACCTGCGTCAGTACGTAATTGACCTGCTGAAATATTTGCAGAGTAACGACGTACAGCACTGGCCACCTCACTTAAAGTAAGGTTGTATTGACGAAGTGAATCTGGGTCAATTTCAATCGCAATCTCATCAAGTGGTACATCGTTTTGTACCAGCGACACATTAGATAATTGCAGTAACTCATCTTCAATTTTATTTGCAACAGGCTTTAACTCAGTAAGTGGAATATCACCTACTAGGGTCATACCAATCACGTCTTGGCGAAACTCAACCTGACTAATCGTCACCGGCTCCATGCCGGCAGGGAAAGTCGCAATACTGTCTACTCGTAGCTTCACTTTATCGAGTACATCAGTGAGCTCTGCATCTGTGTTGATCTCTAAACTTGCAGTGCCACTATTTCGGAACGAACGATATACACCACGTTTAATTTCGGTGACATCTTTTAGTGACTCTTCAATTTTGATTAGAATACTTTCTTCAATTTCCTGTGGTGAGGCACCCGGATAATTGGCCTGTACCTCGATATAGTTAATTTCAATATTCGGGAACATCTGACGCTGAATAGTGAAATAACTAATGATCCCCATGATGATGATAAACACCATCATTAAGTTAGCAGCGACCGAGTTATTGGCAAAATAGGCAATAAGGCCAGACTGTTTTTCTGTGTTTGTATCAGTCATAGTGCTACCTTAAAGCTTTTCAACCGCTGCAGTTTCTGCATCGCTTGTCATTTCTTTCATTCCAGCAATCTTCACTTCCATACCCTCTTGCGGATACTCAGGTAGCGTCAGAACCAACTGGTCATTCACTTCAAGGCCATCACTGATATAGAAGTACTCACCTTCTTCACGCACTACGGTTACTTTACGTGGTTCAAGTTTATTCTCGCCGTTCACAATCCACACCGTTTGGTTATTCACTAAAGACTGCGGTAAACGGTAGATGTTTTGTAATGTTGCACCGGCAAAGTTCACTTGAACGTAAGCACCAAATTTAATAGGTTGTACGTCGTGCTTTAAGCCGTATGGGTCATCAACACGAACAACTAAGTTGCTCATACGCGTCGCGTTATCAACAACGCCTAGGTCACGGTCAATTTCGGCTTCACGAGTAAAGCTGTTTAAGCCTTTATTGATAATGGTCGCTTTAACGCCTTTTAAGCGTTTTGGTAAAAATACACTATCGAAACCAGCAATTGGTACAATGATTTCTGCACTTTCAATATTATTAATTTCAGCAACTTGGCTGCCTACATTAATGTATTGACCAACACCAATTTCACGGCTGATCACCAGTGCATCGTAAGGTGCTTTCACCTCACAGCGAGCAAGGTCACGCTCGGCACGTTTTAATGCCGCTTGCGCTGATTTAACAGCTGCTTGTGCACTTAAAACTTGAGGTTTACGTAGGAATAAGTCGGTGCGCTCACGCTCTGGGTAACGTCTTGCTTCATCCTCTGCCACTTTAGCCTGTGCTTGCTCTTCGATCAGTGCCGCTTGAGCACTGGCAAGTGACGCTTCAGCTTGTAGTACAGCTGCTTCGTAGTTATCTTTTTCGATGGTAAATAACACTTCACCACGCGCTACGATGCCACCAGCAACAAAATTTGGATGCCAGCTTGTAACTTCACCTGCCACTTGCGAGGCAAGTAAGGTACTTTCAAGCGGTTTCACTTCGCCGTAACTATTAATAATCACTTGATGATCATCACTTGCTACTGGCTCAACCTGTACTAAAGGACGCACATCAACTACATCCTTGTCTTTAGGCTCTTGAGCAATCGCGTTGATTGCCTTAAAACCAGCAACACCAACGATTAATGCAACAAACGGTAAGATCCATTTTAATAAACTTGTGCGCATAACTTACACCTATAATATTTTCACTGGCCCTATCATACCAAAGCTGACAGAAACATTAATGTGACATTTGTAAGGAACTGTTACAAAAACATATAAATTGGCAACACAAAAACCAAAACTTATCTAAGAACAATTTGTTACAAACAAAAACCACTTAATATCAGAGGCTTACAACACTACTTTCACACTTGTTAACAAACAGCCTTTTATCAAGAGGTTAATTCATTAAACTTGATTGAGAAATAATTAAAGGAACGAGTTAACAATGAAAATAACAAACATTGCGCTGGCACTAAGCTTAGCGTTTGCCATGAATGGCCACGCCGCCGAAGCGAAAAAAGAAGAAAAGAAGCCAAAAACACTGGCTGAAATGATCAAAGATAAAAGCGAGTTTGCCGGTGTTTTCAGCATTTACCAAGATGCGAAAACCGGCGATAACTTAATGGTGATCGACCAATCTCAACTTGATACACCATTTGTGTACTTTGCTCACACCGTTGATGGTGTTACTGACGCAGGTCACTTCAGAGGGGCATATCGCGAGACAAAGCTAATTGAGTTTCGTAAATACTTTGACCGCATTGATATTATTAGCAAAACACCGCGCTATAAATTTGATGAAAACTCAGCCCTAGCACGCTCTGCCGATGCCAACATCAGCGAAGCTGTCCTTGCGAGTATTAAAATCGAAAAAGAAGAAGACGGTAAAATTGCTTTTAAAGTTGATAAGCTCTTTTTAAGTGAAGCACTGCATAAAGTGTCACCTTGGGCAAACCCAAAAGATAAAAATGCCAGCAAACGCTTTAAACTTGGTAAGTTAAACGACAAAAAATCGCGAATCGTTAAACAGCGCCCTTACCCAAATAACCTAGATGTTGTGGTGGATTATGTATTTTCTAATGCTAACCCAACAGTGCGAGGCTCAAAAGCCGTAAGCGACCCTCGTAATGTTTCAATTAAAGTACAGCATTCATTTGTCGCGTTACCGAAAAATGATTATCAAGCTCGCCAAGATGACGCGCGTATTGGTTATTTCACTAACGAATTCGACAATATGACATCAGCAGATTGGGCACCATATGAAGATGTCATCAAGCGCTGGGACTTACAAAAGAAAGACCCATCAGCTGCACTGTCTGAGCCAGTTAAACCAATTACTTGGTGGATTGAAAATACTACCCCGGTTGAGTGGCGAGACACTATTCGTGATGCAGTACTAGCATGGAATAGCTCATTTGAAAAAGCAGGCTTTAAAAATGCCATCGAAGTAAAAGTACAACCTGATGACGCTGATTGGGATGCGGGCGATATTAACTACAACGTATTACGTTGGACTGCATCACCGCGCCCTCCATTTGGTGGTTATGGTCCTGCCCTTGCAAACCCATTAACCGGTGAAATATTAGGCTCTGACATCATGTTAGAGTATGTTTTCATGAAAAACCGTTGGATGTACGACACTTTATATACTCAAGGTGCAGCCACGCTTGAAACTAGCCAAAACAGCACCGATTTACATTGCTCATTGGGCCACAGCATTCAAGAAAACATGCTACTTGCTAAAGGCTTAGGCACAGGTGCGAGCATTGAAAACAAAGAGATTTTACGCCAAGGCTTAACTCAGCTTGTTTTACACGAAGTGGGCCATACCCTTGGTCTTAACCACAATATGAAATCATCTATCTTGTGGGATGAAAAAGAAGTTCACGATAAGAGTAAAACGCAAGGTATCGTAACGGGTTCTGTTATGGACTATGCACCAGCAAACATTGCCCCTATTGGTATGCAGCAAGGTGATATCTTCCAAACCAAACCTGGCCCTTACGATGATTGGGCAATTGAATACGGCTACAGCCAAGCATTGGCTGATAAAGCAGCTGAGCAGAAGCGCCTTGAGAAAATTCTCGCTCGCTCATCTGAGCATGCTTTAGCGTTTGGTAATGATGCTGATGATATGCGTGCTCCAGGCCGCCATATTGACCCACGTGTAATGATTGGCGATATGTCATCTAACCCTGCCGCATATGCTGATGATCGTATGGAGCTTATCAATAAGCTGTTTACTGAACTTAAAGACAAAGCCACGGTTAATGGTGAGTCATACCAACAGCTGGTTACCTCAGCGAACATTTTATTTAGAAGCTACAGAACACAAGCAGGCGTGGTATCTCGTCAAATTGGTGGTGTTTATGTAGAACGTAATGTGGTGGGCGATGACAAAAATGGTGCACCATTTACGCCTGTGCCACTTGAGCGCCAGCAACATGCAATGCAAGTGTTAGCCGACAAAGTATTCTCGCCAAATGTGCTTTCGAGCATGCAGCCACTGTATAACTACCTGCTACAGCAGCGTCGTGGTTTTAATCATTACGGTAAGAACGAAGACCCTAAACCACACGGCATGATTTTAGGTATGCAGAAGCTGGTACTTGCTCAGTTGTTGCACCCAGCAGTTATGCTGCGTATTTCAGACAGTGCGATGTATGGCAACGAGTATTCACTTAACCAATTTATGAATGACTTAACAGCAAGCATTTTTGTAGACAGCAAAAAAGCAAACACCCTAAGTCACAATCTACAAGTTGAATATGTGAATCAGCTAATCGCGATCGCTGGTTTAGGCAAAGCGAGCAAGCACGACAACCTAGCCAAAGCTGCCGCACTTTATCAGTTAAATCAAATTGCTGATATGAGCGTGCCTTGGGGTGCAGACACCGCAGCTAAAGCGCATAAGCAATATATCGATCGCTTAATTAGTAAAGCCCTCGAAGCATAATCTTAGCAACACAAAAAAGGCTGCCACTTGGCTAATGCAGATCAGTTAAGAATATTTTTATGATCACTTGACTGATCTTTTCATAGCTTCAAAATCCGATATTAGAAATAATATCGGATTTTTTATGTCTCTAATTCAGCACTTCGATGATATGTCCTCCTTTTTAGATGATGTACATAC
>NZ_JACDWV010000081.1:0-297 GCF_016464105.1 Pseudoalteromonas sp. bablab_jr010
CTATCATCGGCGCTGTTTCGTTTCACTACTGAGTTCGGCATGGGGTCAGGTGGGTCCAAAACGCTATTGTCACCAAGCAAATTTGGTTTTAATTCGCTCATCTGAGCAAATTAATAAATCTGGAATTCTGATATCAAGTAATTGTCTACTTTAGTTTCTTAACTTCTGTCTGTTACGCTGTCATAAAACGCGTTTGGCGTTGTATGGTTAAGCCTCACGGGTAATTAGTACAGGTTAGCTTAATGGCTCACACCACTTCCACATCCTGCCTATCAACGTTGTAGTCTTCAACGGCCC
>NZ_JACDWV010000082.1:0-68104 GCF_016464105.1 Pseudoalteromonas sp. bablab_jr010
TCGCTTTTAAACCAACCCTTTGGGCGTTTCACAGGCACTTACTCTCATCGTTGTTACTTCTTAAAAGGGACTGCCATTGTTGCAAAGTAACGCCTTGATATTAAGCACCTGTGAAACGCTGAATTCTGCATCTTGAGGTGGCTTGGGTATAGCTGGAATAGGCCCAAAAATAGTAAGGTTTTTTGGGCCTTAAAGAGGGGTTAGATATCTTTTGGCTTTTCGATGTAATAGCCTTGCACACCATCTAAACACAGTGTTTCGATGATGTGTTTTTCTTCTTGGCTTTCGACGCCTTCAGCAAATACACTCACACCAATACGGTGAGCTAGATCCACCATTAAACGCATAAAGTATTGGTTGTTTTTATCTTCTTCAAGGCCGCGGGTGTAGCTTGCGTCCATTTTGATAAAGTCTGGTTTTAAGTCTCTAAAGAATTTAAATGACGTTAAACCCACACCAAAACGCTCTACGGTAATACGTGCACCCACGCGGTGTACCATATCGATAAAGCGTTTACTTGCTTTAATGTTTTGTTGTAATCCAAACTCGCTGACTTCAAATATAAGCTTAGAGGCGATATTGCTGTCTTTAAGTAATCGGCGCTCTAACCAGATCACAAATTGATCATTGTGAGCGCTTGATGCAGTAACATTAATACCAAAGAATTTTTCAGAGAAATTACGCGTTTTAACCTTCTCTAAAGTGGTATCGATAATTAAACGGTCAATTTCCATTGCCATTTCTAGCTTTTCTGCCATTGCAAGAAAAGAGGCCGTTGGCAGCATTTGGTTTTCTGCAGTTTTGAAACGAACTTGGATCTCAGCATAGGCTTTAACACTTTTACCTATTGGCATAATGTTCTGCATAACCAAGTGCACACGTTTCGATTCGATCACTTCGGTAATGACTTTACGCCAGTTTTGGTTACCAAAACCTGCGCTGGCGTTATTAACTAAATCAGTTTCACGCTGTACATGCCATGCATTTGCTTGTTTTGATTGCGCCATGCTCATTGCATTATCAACAATTGATAATAACTCACCAAGCGGCTTACCTTTTTCGTAGCCAACTATACCTGTGTTAGCAACTGAGCTTAATTCTTGGTTTTGCTGATACTGAGTAAAACGCGATTGTAAGTTATCGCCAAAGCGTTCAGCTTCTTTAAGTGGGGTATTAGGCAGTACCACAGCAAAATCAGAACTGTTTAAACGAAAAACCTGACTGCCTGTATAGGTGCCGCTAATATGTTTAATAATATCGGCCACACCTTTTACGTATTCATCACCTTTTTGGTAACCACGTGTTTGGTTTATTGTTTGTAGCTCACTACAACGCACCATAGCAAGTGAACCAAAGGTGCTTTTTTCTGCATTCTCAATATTTTTTTCGTAATACTCTACAAACATATTACGATTGCCAAGGTTAGTGACTACATCTTTATAGGCTTCTTTTTTAATACTTAGCGCATTATTTTGAATATCATCGTGTTTAGTTTGTAAAAAGTGTGACAGACGATTGAACGAAGGAATTAAATCTTTGCTTAGCTTCTTTAATCTTGAAGTGTCCATAGCTTGTTCAATATCGTCGCTTACTTGATTCTGATTTATGTATATATCGACAATATCAGCAACTGTTGTGCTTATTTTTCTGTTTAAGCGACGGAACATACTGTTCATATAAATAATTGGTAATAATGCAATCAATCCAGATATCAAAATGACAATAAACATCGCTTGTTGCAGCAGAGTTGCTAGGTTATGAGCATTGATCGTAAATTCAATTTTTATGTCAGATGTCTGATTCACTGCAAATTGAGGCCGGATAGAGTTAAATGAATTATTAACTAATTCAGCAAACAAGGGGAGGGGCTGACTAGACTCTATCATTGTAACAACTTTGCCAGTTTGATCGCGGATTACAAATTTAGAAAAAGTACTGCCATCAGAAAGTGCTTGCCTAAGTTTCTCTGGTGCCAGCTGTTCAATAGTTTGTGAGTTTATATAGGCATTAACTACACGCTGTGCTTTTTGCTGGGCATCACTTACTGCACTGTCAAAACTAATTGCAATAAAATATCCGCCTAATAATGCGAATAGTAGCCAAGAAATAAGTTGTACGAATATGAGTTTTTTAAAACCAGCCATGTTTCTTATCTTTTAAAAGCCTAAAAGGAAGGAATCAATTCCTTGATTGATCGGTTTAATAATAGTGAATTCTATTTTATATCAAAGCATATAAATAACTTACACTAGAGTAGTGTATAAGCGCTGGAAAGTCTAATACAATCGGTGAGGCAAAAAGAGATAAAATTTAATATATTCGTAGAGTTGGCTCCCCCTCCCCGACTCGAACGGGGGACCTGCGGATTAACAGTCCGTCGCTCTAACCAACTGAGCTAAGGGGGAACTAAATAGAGTAGTGCGGTGCTATGATTTGGCTCCCCCTCCCCGACTCGAACGGGGGACCTGCGGATTAACAGTCCGTCGCTCTAACCAACTGAGCTAAGGGGGAACAATCATATTCATAAACTTGGCTCCCCCTCCCCGACTCGAACGGGGGACCTGCGGATTAACAGTCCGTCGCTCTAACCAACTGAGCTAAGGGGGAATCGTTTATGATTGAAAAACTTGGCTCCCCCTCCCCGACTCGAACGGGGGACCTGCGGATTAACAGTCCGTCGCTCTAACCAACTGAGCTAAGGGGGAAGCGTCATGCCTTTCAACGGGGCGAAATATTAATGACAGCATTGCAAAGTGTCAACATAAAAACTTCATAAATTCAAAAAAGAAGCTTATTCGATGTTTTTATGTTCGATCTGAGCAAAATGTAGCTGAAAAGCGCAGCGTTTTTTGTTTTTTAGAAGACTAGCTATGTCGAAAAGATGACTTTTTTGCATTCTTTTTGAGCAGTAGTACCAAATTGAAAATATAAAAAACCATTCTTTGTTCAGATATTCTCTATTAAAGTGAGGAAATCATCACTTATGCAATAATTTCTTGTGATTGAGAAAATCAAACCTAAGAGTTTTTATTAGGCCATCCTTAGGTGTTATTTTTTTCTTGTATTTTTTTACTACAGATGGCGAATATTCCATCTTTTTTTATGAAGCACATCGACATCATTGTTTGTCGAGGATGACTAAATTTATTTTTAGGTATACATATCAGTTAGTTACTGAATAGTGTGTTGTCGTGTTTTATGTTTCATGCTGGCTTTCCATTAAGGGGAGAGCATTTTTTACACATTCTTTTCTAGAAGCTTACAAAAGGGTCAAAACGGGATACTTCACTATTATTCGTTTTATCAGTTTCAAGCTAGTCTTCAAAGCCTTTATATTTGCGGCTTCTAGAGAGTTATCCACGGTTTCTGTGGATAACTCTGTTTATTAAACTTTAAGAACAGCTATAGTACTAGGATTTTAGGGCGCTCCAGCAATTTCAAGTGTTTAGTTAAGTTTTTTTAATTCATTTTAAATCAATGTGTTAGTGTTTTTATCTGAAGCGATGCTGAATTGATAAGTAAATTTATTCGTGACGATGAAATGATGCTATTTATTGTGTAAAAAAACAGCGAATAGTGCCATTTAATTGTAATAAAGCTATTAAATTTGTTTTTATATTGTTTTTTATAAGGGTTAGTGGTTATTTTTATGTCAAAGCGTCAAAAGTTATAGTTTTGTACATCGATTTTGATTCTGTGAATAAAGCATAGCTTGCAAGTGAAGGATGCTTTAAACTTATAGGCTCATATAAAGAGGCCAAGAATTCTTATGAGCGTGAAACCGCAGAGCAAAACTAAACCTGATCTTTTAAACTCCCCAATTCTGCCGACCTTAAAAAAAATGACCATTCCTATGATTTTCGGAATGATCACTCTTATGATGTTTAATTTAGTCGATACCTTCTTCATCAGTTTGTTAGGCACTGAGCCATTAGCCGCAGTAAGTTTTACTTTTCCAGTTACCTTTACTGTAATTAGTTTAGCAATCGGCTTAGGGATAGGTACCTCCGCAGTTATTGCTAAAGCACTCGGAAGTGATAATTTAGATGAAGCTCGTTTTGATGCCAGTATGTCATTATTGGTGTCGGTTGTAATGGTGTTTTGCCTTTCTGCCTTAGGTTATTTGTATATTGAGCCTATCTTTAAATTATTAGGCGCAGGTGAGCAAGTCTTGCCACTTATTCATGACTACATGAGCGTGTGGTTCATCGGCAGTGTATTTTTAATTACCCCTATGGTTGGCAATTCAGTGCTTAGAGCCAGCGGCGACACCAAAACGCCAAGTATTGTTATGGGTGGAGCGGGGCTGATAAATGCTATTTTAGATCCGGTACTAATTTTTGGTTTTGGGCCAATTCCAGCCTTAGGTATACAAGGGGCTGCTATTGCGAGTGTTATTGCTTGGGCGGTTGCAGTAATTATTATTTTATATATTCTGGCAATTAAGAACGGTTTGTTGAGCCTGCATGCTGGTCAGCAAACAGCAGTTAGTTCAGTTCGTAAAATTCTTAAAATAGGTTTACCGGCGGCAGGCGCAAATATGTTGACGCCAATAGCGATGGCGGTCATGACGGCATTAGTAGCTAAGCATGGCCCTGAGGCGGTTGCTGCGTTTGGTGTAGGCAGTCGCATTGAATCTATCGCAAGCCTTGTGGTGCTTGCTTTATCGATGACCTTACCACCATTTGTAAGTCAAAACTTTGGGGCAGGTAAGTTTGAACGTGTTAAAGAAGCTTACTCAAAAACCTTGAAATTCGTGATGATTTGGCAGTTCGCTATTTATATTTTACTGCTGTTAACCTCTGGCTTTATCGCGGATGTATTTGGTAAAGAGCAAGCGGTAATGGATGTGATTAAGTTATTCATTTATATCTTACCACTGAGTTATGGCCTGCAGGGGGTGATTATTTTATCTAACTCTTCATTTAATGCCTTGCATAAACCAATGAATGCCCTGATTTTAAGTGTGGTACGTCTGTTTGTTTTTTATGTACCTTTTGCTTATATAGGCAGCGAAATTGCAGGTTTAACTGGTTTATTTATTGGTGCCGCGATTGGTAACTTATTTACTGCAATGGTTGCCTATAAATGGTTTATCAAAGAAGTTGATGGGTTAAGTGAGTCATATATGAAGGAGTGTCATTCATGAGCGACCATTTCCAACTAGTTTCTAAGTTTCAGCCAAGTGGTGACCAACCAACGGCCATTGCACAGTTAAAAGATGGCCTAGAGGCTGGGCTTGCACATCAAACATTATTAGGGGCTACAGGAACCGGTAAAACCTTCACCATGGCCAATATCATTAATGATTTGAATCGGCCAACCATTATTATGGCACACAACAAAACACTCGCTGCACAGCTTTACGGTGAAATGAAAGAGTTTTTCCCTCATAATGCGGTTGAGTATTTTGTATCTTATTATGATTATTACCAGCCAGAAGCCTACGTTGTTGCCAGCGATACCTTTATTGAAAAAGACGCGTCTATTAATGAGCACATTGAACAAATGCGTTTAAGTGCCACCAAAGCGCTGCTTGAACGACGTGATACCATTATTGTGGCTTCGGTGTCTGCTATTTATGGTTTGGGCGACCCTGACTCATACATGAAGATGATGCTTTTACTAAAAGTAGGTGAAACCGTCGATCAGCGCGATATGCTGCGTCGGCTTGCTGAATTGCAATATACACGCAATGATATTGAATTTAGCCGCGGTACTTATCGCGTTCGTGGTGAAGTGGTCGATATATTTCCTGCTGAATCGGATACTTACGCTGTGCGTGTGGAGATGTTTGACGATGAAATTGAGCGCTTAAGTATTTTTGACCCGCTTACAGGAGCAGTTGAAAAGCATATTGTACGTGCGACTATTTATCCAAAAACCCACTATGTAACACCCCGTGAAAAAATTCTTGATGCCATTGATAAAATTAAAGATGAGCTTAAAGACCGCCGAGCTCAGTTACTCAGTGCCAACAAACTTGTGGAAGAGCAACGTATTGCTCAGCGCACCCAGTACGATATTGAAATGATGACCGAGCTTGGTTATTGCTCTGGCATCGAAAACTATTCGCGATACTTATCTGGCAGAACACCGGGCGATCCACCGCCGACATTATTAGATTACTTACCTGATGATGCATTGATGATTATTGATGAATCACACGTTACTGTGTCGCAAATTGGTGCTATGTATAAAGGCGATAGAAGCCGCAAAGAAAACCTTGTTGAGTATGGCTTTCGCTTGCCATCGGCGTTAGATAACCGCCCATTACGCTTTGAAGAATTTGAAGCCATTGCGCCGCAAACTATTTATGTGTCGGCAACCCCTGGTGACTTTGAGCTTGAGCGCTCATCAGGGGAGGTTGCAGAGCAGGTGATTCGTCCAACCGGGCTTATTGATCCAGAAATTGAAGTACGCCCTGTGGGTAGCCAGGTTGATGACTTACTCTCAGAAATCTATAAACGAGTAGAAGTGAATGAGCGGGTGCTTGTAACCACTTTAACTAAGCGTATGGCAGAAGATTTAACTGACTATCTCAATGACCATGACGTAAAAGTACGCTATTTGCACTCAGACATCGACACTGTTGAACGGGTTGAAATTATCCGTGATTTACGTGCTGGCGTATTTGATGTGTTAGTGGGCATTAACTTATTGCGAGAAGGTCTCGACATGCCAGAAGTTTCACTGGTGGCGATACTTGATGCCGATAAAGAAGGTTTCTTACGTTCGACTCGTTCACTTATTCAAACCATAGGGCGTGCTGCGCGTCACTTAAATGGTAAAGCAATTCTGTATGGCGACCGCATCACTAATTCAATGCGACAAGCCATTGATGAAACAGACCGCCGCCGTGAAAAACAACAAGCTTATAACCTTGAACATGGTATTGAGCCACAAGCACTGGTTAAAAGTATTACCGACATTATGGATGTGGGCGAAGAAGCAAGCCCGAAAGACAACCTTAAGTTAGTGCGTAAAGAGTCTAAACAAGTGCTCAGCGCGAAAGATATTGCCAGCCAAATCAAAGCTCTTGAAGCGAAAATGCATGCTTATGCTAGCGATCTTGAGTTTGAAAAAGCGGCGTCTGTGCGTGATGAAATTCACGAATTACAACAACAGTTAATTAACTAAAGATGATGACAAACGATTTTTCTGCCATTTTAAATGCTTTAGCAGAGGCGCCACTTGCTGCTAATGAATTATGTCGTGTATTCCATGGCCGTGGTCACTCAGTCGCTGAGCTGAGCCACATAAACTTAGACTTTTATCCGCCAGCACTCTTTTTAGTTTCATATCAAGAAATAGATGAACAAGTACTTGCGCAATTAACTGATGCCCTGTGGCAATGGGCGCAAGAGAATGCGCCAGCGCTTGTCGGTGCATTGGTTTACCAACAACGTAGCGGCATTAACACCCGCAACGCGCTTATGCATGGTGAATTACCCCAAGAGCACCATGTCAGTGAAAATGGTATTAAGTTTAAAGTCGATTTATTGAGTCGCCAAAATACTGGGATTTTCCCTGATATGCGCCGTGGCCGAGAGTTTGTTCAAGCTAATAGTAAAAATGCAAAAGTGCTCAACTTATTTTCATACACGTGTGGCTTCTCTGTTGCAGCAATGCAGGGTGGGGCAGACCAAGTTATTAATATGGACATGAATAAAGGGGTGCTGCGAACAGGTAAACAAAACCATCAGCTAAATGGTTTTGATCAAGGTGTGAGTTATTTTCCGCACGATATTCTAAAATCATTCGGTAAGCTTAAAAAATCAGCACCGTATGAATTGATCATCATAGACCCGCCGAGTTTTCAAAAAGGCAGTTTTATATTGACCAAGGATTATCAAAAAATCCTACGTCGTTTACCTGAGCTGCTAAATGAAAACACCCAGTTGTTACTGTGTGCAAATAGCCCTGAGCTATCTGAGCAGGCGTTTAAAGATCTCATTAGCGATCATACCCAAGGGACAATTAGTTTTGTTGAGCGACTAACTCCTACTGATGGCTTTATTGAGGTTGACAGTGATCGCAGCTTAAAAGCGTTAGTCTATAAAACAGCAAACTAATGGCACTGAGTAAACGACTTTCAGCCATTGTAGATGTGGTTGATTCTGGGTATGACGAAATCTGGGATTGTTGCTGCGATCACGGTTTGTTAGGGATTGAGCTATTACAGCAAAATAAAGCCCAGCTTATACATTTCGTTGATATTGTGCCTGAGCTGATGCAGGTACTAAGTGAGAAACTCGAACGTTTTGCCACAAGTGAGCAACGCGGCCGTTGGCAGGTACATTGTCAAGATGTGGCAATGATTTCACCAGATCCTAAAAAGCGTCACCTTGTTATTATTGCTGGGGTGGGAGGTGAGTTATTAGTGCGATTTTTAGCGCGGATTGTTAGTCAACAACCAAATACGCATATTGACTTTATTGTGTGCCCTGTACATCACAGTTATCAAGTTCGCAGCTATTTGCAGACACTGCCATTGGGGCTCGTATCTGAGCAGTTGGTGTGTGAAAACAAACGATTTTATGAAGTTATTGCCATGAGTGCGTCTGCTTCGCAGTCGATCACTCGAGTTGGCCAGCAAATGTGGCAGCTAACAAGTAAAGAGCACCAAGCTTATCTAAAGCAGTTATGTGCTCATTACCAACGTATGTTAAATCAAGACGCCGATTACTATCAGCCTGTGCTTGAACAATACAGTGCATTATTAACTTAATAAGAGCTAACTTAATTAGAGTTTATTAATTTCTTGTTTTACGCTGTAGCTTGAATCAGTAACAATGGCTTCGAGCGTTTGCACACGCTCTTTTAGCTCTACAAGCTCTTTTGTTACTGCAGCGACATGTTCGTTCGCTTCTTTGCTGTCTTTTAATGTTCGAGATTTAAATTCTAAATGTTTTTTATACATATCATAAATCACACCTGAACCCACAGAAATCAAGACAATCAATACCACCATGGTTGTCCCTGACATAGCACTCTCCTTATTATTTAAAAATTATGTATAGATTATAGCCTGATTTTTTAATTGCAAAGGTGATTCTGTTACAAGGTGTTTCGTTTTAAAAATGGCTTGATACGAATAAAGCCGGTGACCAGCATGGTACCCGCGATAACACACAATGCGCCAACCAAGGTATTAGGTCCAATTTGCTCATCTAAAATTAAATTGCCCCAAACAATGCCAAATAATGGAATTAAAAAGGTAACAGTCAACGCAGAGGTTGGGCCAATGTCATCAATCAAACGGAAAAACAGGATATATGCCACCGCAGTACATAGCACACCGAGTGCCACCACACCAAGCATCACCTCATTACTTGGAATTTCTCTGGCAGGAATAACAAAAATAAGTGGTAGAACCATAATACTTGCCGCCCACATACTGCCATGGGCATTATCGAAAGCAGATAACTTAGGTGCATGTTTTGTGTAATGAGATGCAATGGCATAGCTGAGCGAGGCACACAATGCAGCTACAATTGCTGTGATTGCTTGCGTGTCGATAATCAGGCTATTTTGCCCTACTAAAATGGCTACGCCCGTTAAACCTAATAGCAAGCCAAGTAACATACTTTTGGTGGGTTTCGTTTTACTCCATACAATACCAACGATGGCACCCCAAATAGGGGTCGTTGAATTTAATATGGATAAGGTTGAGGCATTAATTGTTTGCGCTGCATAGGCAAACAATAAAAAGGGAAGGGCGGAATTAAGTGCGCCAATAATGAAAAAATGCTTTTTGTGGGTCGTGAAAGCGAGTTGCTTTCGTAAGTACATCGCAAAAATAAACAGTGTAATTGCAGCAAAGCCAACTCTTAACTCAATTAATACTGCAGGGCCTAAGCTATTCGCTGCCATGCGCATAAATAAGAAGGAAGCGCCCCAAATAGCAGCAAGGATGAATAAGCGTAATAAACTTGGCAATGACATGGTTTTTACATTCTTGAATTATAAAACCTGAGCATAACAAATTTCTGCTCTAATACTCGCCATTTTCGGACTATTAATCGGTTGATTCAGGTAGTTTCTTTTCGAAATCAGACTTAACGATTTCTAAAGCTGCTAATACATCTTCGGCGGGGACATCGTTTTGCTCTAATAGCATAATAAGGTCAACAGCAATTTTAATATAGTTAGGCGCACCTTCTAACTCACTGCTCATTTTTGCAATTCCTTTTTCTTAGCGACTTGGCTGATCGCTACATCAATAGCTGTTTGCACTTGTTGCTCCATTCTAATACGTTCTTTTTGCGGTAAATAAAATTCCATATCGACATCGTAGCGAATGTAACGAGCAGGCAGTTGATTTAATACGGTGCAGCATAAATCTGCCATAACATCATCACTATAGGTCGCTTCTAAGTTACGTTTTGAGATGTCTTCGACAACCAATTTTTCATAGTAATTATGAATGTCGTCATGCAATTTCATACAAAGTTAGCCTTATTTAAAAGTCACTTTTAGTGTATACCAAGCTTTAAAATAAATCGACAGCTGCCCTATAAAGCTGGCTATGAACTTCAACCAAACGGCTTACATTTCGTTGGTAGCCACCGCCCATGGCTGAAAACACTGGGATTTTTGCTTCCTTGGCTTGGTTTAATACAAAATGGTCACGCTGATACACGCCTTCTAAACTCACTTGAAAGTGTCCTAATTCGTCATCTGTTGCGATGTCTGCGCCGGCGTTATACAAAATGATATCTGGCTGGTGGAGTCTAATTGTTAAGGCTAAAGCTTGTTTGACTGTTTCTAGGTATTCATCATCTGTAGTGCCATGCTCTAACGCAAAATCGTAGTTTGATTGCTGTTTAATACGCGGGAAGTTTTGCTGACAATGAATTGAGCAGCTAATGATTTGAGGGTGTGCTTGTGTAACTTCGGCTGTGCCATCCCCTTGGTGGACGTCACAGTCAAAAATTAATACGGTGTCGGCTTGCTCTGAATCAATTAAGTGTGCTGCGGCTATCGCTAAGTCATTAAAAATACAAAAACCACTACCATAGCTCGTAAAAGCATGATGATAACCACCACTTAGGTTAAAAGCAGCACCCTGTTGCAAAGCAAACTCAGCGCCTTGAATACTTGCGCCAACAGAGTAAAGTGTTCGCTCAACCAACTCAGTGGACCAAGGAAAGCCCATTTTTTTAATTGCTTTGCTATCAAGGCTACCAGTTAAAAAAGCGTCGATATACTCGGGGTTATGGCACAGAGCAAGCTGCGCTCTAGTGGCTTATTGTGGGGTAATAAAATGCTGCTCATCAATAAAGTTGCTAACAAGCTGTTTTAACATGCGGTATTTATCAATGGGAAAGCGGTGACGCTCGGGTAAAGTTAACGCTGAATAATTTGGATGATAGTAAAACATTATCTCAGCTGTTGCTTTTCGACTTGCTGAATTTTGTCTTCAGTGGCTGAAATAGCCTTTCGACAACGGCCAAGTCTTGCATGTAAAGCTAATATTTCTTTATTAATTTCGGTTGCTTGCTGTGCATTTGCAGCGTCGAGCTTAAGTTTTCGCTCTTCGATCATCAAAACTAAGCGGCGTTCAAACTCATGGGTTTGTTTTAGTTCGTCATACAGCTCATGGGATGACTGCATGATTTTTTTAACTGCTTGCTTATAAACTTGTGGCTTAGCTTTCGGCTTAAAGCTGTATTTATTTTCTTTAGCCCATACCGAGGTTGATTTGATCACATTAAATACCGCTTCGACTTGAATGGCAATACGCTCAAGCGCATATTGATAAGCATGGCGATGCTCAGCTGGCGGCAGGCTGTTAAGCTCATCTTCGATTTCGGTTACATAGTCAGCCAGCTTCATACTTTTTGTGCTAAACACGGCTTTATCAAACAAACTTGGCTGGGCTTGCATATAGCGATTTTTAGCAAATAAATTACCCTTATCAAATTGTGTGGCCAATTGTTTGAGCCTTTCAATTTGTGAACGTAGTTTATCAAAAGCAGTCGATTGCATTTATAAATAAGCCTCATAGATTAACTTTAATGCTAACACTATAACCACAGTGTTAAACACTGGGCGGATCATTTTACTACCAAACTTTATTGCAGAATGTGCTCCTAACCATGCTCCAAGCATCAAGAAAAAACCCATTGTGATACCAAGTAGAAAGTTTACATGGCCAAGTGCAACGAAAGTGATCAATGAAATAAAGTTTGAAACAAAATTCATTGAGCGGGCAAGACCACAGTTAAGCAATAAGCTCATTTTATATAAAAGGCTATTTGATGCGGTCCAAAATGTGCCAGTGCCGGGGCCTGCTAAACCATCAAAAAACCCAAGTCCAAGCCCTTGCAGCCACTGTTTAACTTTAGTTTTACTATCAAGCTCTGGTAACTCGTTATGCTCAGTTGTACTTAAACTGCCAAATAAGCTGTAACAAGCGACTAAAATAATCACCACCGGTAGTAATTTATTTAAAAATTCAATACTTAAGTAATCTACCACTAAAGTACCTACGAGCGCCCCAATGGCTGTTGCTAAAATGGACGCAGCCCAAAACCGTGGGTTGAACAACTTTTTACGAAAATACGTTACGCTGGCTGTCAATGAACCAAAACTTGCTGCAAGTTTATTGGTACCTAATGTGAGGTGAGGCGGCAAACCTGCGGTTAATAGTGCAGGTACCGTTAACATGCCACCGCCGCCTGCAATTGCGTCAATAAAGCCGGCTGCTAGTGCAACTGCACATAATAGTGCCCAGGTTGTTGGGTCTAAAGCTAATTCAAACATTAATAATCAATTTGTCTTTTAAAAGGTGGCAAGGTATCGAGCATGGCTTTGCCATATCGCTTGGTCACTAGTCGGCGATCAAGGATAGTAATGCGACCCTGATCATTTTCTTTGCGCAGCAGTCTACCACAGCTTTGTACTAATTTCTTTGCCGCATCAGGTACGGTTATCGAAAGAAACGGGTTGCCACCTTTACTTTGCACAAACTCGGCCTGCGCTTCTTCTATTGGTGAGGTAGGCACCGCAAATGGAATTTTTGTAATTACTAGGTTTTCTAAGTATTTACCTGGTAAATCAAGACCCTCAGATAAACTTTGAGTGCCAAATAAATAGCTAGCACGGCCTAAATCCACATTGGCTTTATGTTTTTTAAGCAGGGCTTCACGAGACATTTCTCCTTGCACTAAGACCTCAATTCCTTTGCTACGTAATGCTTTAACAACATGATCCATCTGCCAATAAGAGGCAAATAACACTAAATTTGCTTTTTTATCATCAAGGAATTTGGGCAATTGCTCAGCTAAGTGATCACTAAACGCTTTATCGGTTGGCTCAATATGACTTGCAGGAATATGCAGCGTCGCTTGTTTAGGGTAATCAAATGGAGAAGGGACTTTTATGTATTTTACACCTTCTTCTTTGGCAAGACCGCATTCATAAGCAAAGTGATCAAATGAACCCAATGCAGTTAAGGTGGCTGAACAAAGCACGGCACCTGCACATTGATTCCATAATTTATCTTTAAGGTAATAGCCAACCTCAATAGGGCAATCACTAAGTAAATGGTCGTGATGGTTCTTATATTCTAAGCGTTTGATCCAGCGCGCATGGGGAATACCTTCGCCTTTTGTGGCGTAACTAAACCACAGCTTGTTTAATAACTCTAGACGATTAATGTACTGACCACTTTCAGCCAAGATTGGATCGGCCACATAAGGTTTTACATCGCCATCACTTACGTCTTGCACTAAGGTATCGTGCATCTTGTTGAGTGCTCTTAGGGCATCAAGGGTGGCATCGCTAATATCTTTTGCTTTGGCATGTAAAGATGCTGGGATTTCACCATGTTCAAAACGATAGGTGTCATCACTGTTATAATTAAAGTCTGCGTTATCAAGAATATCACGCACTACTTTTAAGTTTTTACCGGCATCATTGATACTGTCACTGAGCTTAAAATTTTGCCCAATCGCTTTTTGACCTACGAGCACATTGGCCATTTTGCCGGCAAATTTAACCAGCTTGTCGAGCCAGTCTATGGTGCCTTTAATGGTTGCTGCGGCAGAAGAGAAGTCGCGGGTGATGTGCGCTAAATGGTGTGCTTCATCGATAACATAAATCGTATCGTCAGGTTCAGGTAGAATCTTACCGCCACCCAAATCAAGATCAGCCAGTAATAGAGAATGGTTGATCACTAGCACATCCATTTGCATCAGACGCTGACGTGCCATATGAAAAGGGCAGAGCTGATGAGCGCGCATTTGTCGTTGGCATGAATGCTTATCACAAGCAATTAAATTCCACACTTTATCAGGAATTGTATCAGCCCAGCTATCGCGGTCGCCTTGCCATTGCTTTTTTGAATAAGCATTATAAAGTTGCTTTAAGCATTTGGTTTCCATATCTGAAAGGGGCGATGATAGGGTCGGCATAAACTCCATTTGCGTTTGACTGTCGCCATTGACGGCGGCACTCAGTTTTTGTGCACAGATATAACGCTGTCGACCTTTCACTAAATCAAACTTGATGTCGAGGCCAGAGTGCTCTTTGAAAAAAGGCAGCTCCTTACTAATTAACTGTTCTTGTAGAGCAACGGTTGCCGTCGAAATCACTAATTTCTTTTTCTTGGCCATCGCTAAAGGCAATGCCCCTAAACAATACGCTAGCGACTTACCGGTCCCGGTGCCTGCCTCAATAACGCAAATTCGTTGGCTCTTGTGATATTCGCCAGCTAGAGTTTTTGCTATTTCGGCAACTAAATAGTTTTGACTGCTTCGAGGGCGATAATCGGTGAGGTTATCAGCAACATGCTTATGAATTTGCCGAATTGTTTTTTTTAAAGAGTCAGAAAGCATGCCCAGAAAACCTAAAGTATGTATATAATTACAGTAATGAATTTTAGAGATTTAACTGGGCAACTACAAGCGACTTGTTACTTTAATTAGTTAATCAACTTAGCTTTGCTTAACTGATCTGCCTAAATTATATTAAAAAGGTTTAATTACATGCAGTTAGCCTCCGGCTTTATTCTCTCCACGCAATGCTACGATAGTGCTAAGGGTATTTCGATTGTGGTGTGGATTTTATCTAAGCAAGGGCCAGTTAAATTAATAAGCACGCCACAAAAAGCAGTGTTCTTTATTGATGAATCACAAATAGACGCTGCGAATAGAGTATTTTCAGAGCATGGTATTTTTTGTGAAATGAAACCTGTGGCACTGAAGAGCTTTATGCAGGAACAAGTTGTTTCTTGTTATTTTTCTTCTTTAAAGCACTATTACAATGCTGCGAAACGACTCAAAGCACAGCATATAAAAGTATATGAAGATGATATTCGTCCTATAGATAGATTTTTAATGGAACGTTTCATTAAAGGGGCAGTTTGGGCTCAAGGAAGACAAATAAAAAGCCACCCATATCCTGTTTTAACGGATACTAAGTTCAAAAAAAATAGCGATTTTACACCGCAGTTTTCAAGTTTGTCACTCGATATAGAATGTAATGGTGAAGGAGTGCTATTTTCAATAGGTCTAGTTGGGGCAAATATAGATACCGTATTGATGATAGGCCAGCCACAAGATACCAGTGAACTTGAATTTAATCTTCATTGGTGTGTAGATGAAATTGATTTACTCAATCAGCTTTGTATACATATTGAAACTGTCGACCCTGATGTGATTATTGGCTGGAATGTGATTGAGTTTGACTTCAGCGTGTTACATGCCCGTGCTGAAGCACTCGGTGTCGAATTGCCGCTTGGCCGCAATAAAGAAAAAATGCATCTGAGGCAAGGTAATTTTACCCGTATTACAATACCAGGACGCGTAGTTGTTGATGGTATTGATACCTTAAAAAACGCTACTTATCATTACGATAGTTTTAGTCTTGCCAATGTAGCGAGTATTGAGCTTGGCGAAGAGAAGCTAATAAATACAGATAATCGTCTTGAAGAAATTATTCGCCAGTTTAATGAAGACAAACTGTCTCTTGCTAACTACAACAGGCAAGATTGTATTTTAGTGATGAGGATCTTTGAGAAACTTAAGTTACTTGATTTTGCAGTTGTAAGAAGCCAGCTTACAGGGCTTGAATTAGAACGAATGGGCGGCTCAGTTGCAGCCTTCACTAACCTTTATCTGCCGTTACTGCATAGAAGTGGCTATGTAGCCCCTAATTTAGGCGATCATGGCTTAAGTTTTGATAGCCCTGGTGGTTATGTCATGTCATCGCAGCCTGGCCTATATAAGAATATCTTGGTGCTTGATTACAAAAGTCTCTATCCGTCAATAATGCGAACATTTTGCATAGACCCTCTCGGTCTTATTGAAGGTTTAAAAAGTCCAGATAATGCAATCGAAGGATTTAATCAGGCGCACTTTTCACGCACTGCTCATCATTTACCTGAGCTTATTCGTGAGCTGTCAGTGACCAGACAAATAGCAAAAGACAAAAAACAACCTATGCTCTCTCAAGCAATCAAAATCATCATGAATAGTTTATATGGTGTACTTGGCTCGAAAGGTTGTCGCTTTTATGACCCGCGATTGTCGAGTTCAATTACTTTGCGCGGCCATGAAATTATGCAAACAACCAAGCAATGGATTGAAGAGTGGGGTTATGAAGTCATTTATGGTGATACAGATTCGACTTTTGTTAAGCTTGACGATGATCTAAATTCACTAAACTGTAATGAAATTGGTACGGTACTGGCGAGAAAAATTAACAAACGCTGGCAGCGTGTATTACAGCAAGATTATAGAATAGACAGTTTCTTAGAGATCGAGTACGAAACCCATTATAGCCCATTTTTTATGCCCACAATTAGAGGAAAAACAACAGGGTCTAAAAAGCGCTATGTAGGAAAAGTCGAAAAAGATGGTACCTCAAAATTAGTCTTCAAAGGTATGGAAACCGTTAGGAGTGATTGGACAGAGCTTGCCCACAAGTTTCAAATAGAATTATTTGAGATTTTATTCTCCGAAAATTACAGTCAAGAATTAATAATACAAGCCTTTGATAGGTACGTTAAAAAACTCTATGCGGGAGAGTTTGACTCATTACTCGTGTATCGCAAACGATTAGGCCGGCACCTAGCTGATTATCAAAAAAACATCCCTCCTCATGCAAAAGCAGCTAAGCAGTATTTAGCTGAAAACCCACATTTTGCATTTCAGCGTGGTCAAATAATTGAATATGTTTATACAACTCAGGGTGTCGAGTACTACATGGGTAAACATAATTATGACTATTTAGTTTATGTCAATAAGCAGTTATTACCAATTGTGAGGGTGATTGTTAATAATTTAGTTTGTAACAATCCCTTTCAGCCCAATGGTCAGATAATTCTCATTTGATATTATTTTGTATCTTCTTCCTTAACCTCATGTTTATGTTGTAGTTGTTTCAGTTTAACAAATTCTTTTTTGTTAATTTTTGGGTTTTTGTTGTGTTTTTTGTTGTGTTTTTATTAATAAAACTCTGGAAATTTATTTTGATTTGTTTATTATTTGTTGGCCGCAGCACAGTTGCGGTAACAAATAATAAACAAGCTTATGCTAAAAAAAGCCACACTATGTGGCCCAGGGAGAATCAAATGTTAAATAATAAAGTTTCTAAGGCTGTTCGCTTAGCGATTGCTTTTAGTGCTGCATCGACAGCTGCATTTTCTGCATCATCTGTTGCTGCTGATGAAAATGAGGTTGAAAAGGTTGAGCGAATTGAAGTTACTGGCTCACGTATCAAAAGAACAGACCTTGAGGGCGCTAGCCCAGTTGAAGTGATTACAACAGCTCAATTTGAAGAGCAGGGGCGTATCTCAGTTGCGGATGCTCTACGCAGTGTAACTTCTAACAGCTTCGGCTCATTTGTTCCAAGCTCAGGCTCTTCAGCTCAGTCGCAATCAACAGTTAGTCTATTAGGTGCTGGTAGTGATCGTACTCTTGTACTTGTTGATGGTAAACGTGTTGCCGGTTCACCTTCTCTAGGTGGTTCAGCAGCTAACTTGAGCTCGATTCCAATGGCTGCAGTTGAACGCATCGAAATTCTAAAAGATGGTGCTTCTGCTATTTATGGTTCAGACGCAATTGCGGGTGTTATCAACATCATTCTTAAAAAAGACTTTGAAGGTGCATCTTTTGATGTTCAATTCGGTCGTCCATCAAATGAAGGTGCCGATACTAAACAAATGTCAGTTTCGTTTGGTGTAAGCTCTGAAAAGGGTAACATTACATTTGTCTATGACCATCAAGAGCAAGGCGCAATATTCGATAAAGATCGTGAGTATACAGCTGCTTCTTGGGAAGATACTAATGGTGATGGCCTAGTTTCAATTTATGATGAAACAGTTGGTGTAAGTTATTATGGCGCAACTATTTTAGGCCCTGACGGCTTTGTTGCTTCAGCGAAATGTGATGAGTTAGCAAGTTCTGTACCTGGTTTTGTTGGGGTATTAGACCAAGGCTCACTTCTTGGTGGTGTTGGTGGCGGTGAGGTGTGTGGCTATGCATACGCTAATGTGTCAGCTAACATGGCCTCGACTAACAAAGACTCAATTATGGTTAGCTCAAACTATAATATAACGGACGATATTGAGTTATATGCGCGTGCTATGCTTAGCCGAAATGACTCATTTGGTCGTTACGCTCCGCCTGCAGCTAAATGGAATAATATGGCTGCTGGAAATGAGCACAATCCATATGATGAAGAAGTAACTGGCTACTTCCGCTGGTACGGTATCGGTAATCGCGATGGTCTTGTTACAGATTACCAGCAAGACTATATGATTGGTTTAAAAGGTATCGCAGGTGACTCAATAGATTGGGAATTCGCATATCATAAAGCTAAATTAGACTACCGTTCAGTAGGTCGTTACTACTTGAGCTATTCAGGTTTAGCTTACAATGAGAAATATGGCATTGATTTAGGTTCTGAAGAAGGTATTAATAATCTTCGTTCAACAACTTATACAGAAAACCAAAACGAAATGGATCATTACTTCTTTGGTGTTGGTTTTGCTTTAGGTGAATTAGCAGGCGGTGAGATCCAGCACTACTTTGGTGGTGAGTATTTCGATCAACAGTTTGATTCGCAGTATGATGCACAATCTGAAGCTGGTCTTATAGGTGGTTCAGCAGGTAACTCAGCAATGGGTGAGCGTGACACAACAGCTTTCTTCTATGAAATTTCAATGCCATTCACTGATAATTTAATCGTTAGCGCAGCTTTGCGTCGCGATGACTACAGCGATTTTGGTTCAGTAACTAATCCAAGCGTTAAGTTAGAGTATCGCCCAACAGATGACATCTTATTACGTGCTTCATATTCAGAAGGTTTCCGCGCTCCATCTCTTGATGAATTGCTAGCCGCAACTTCGTTTAGTGCAACAAGTGCTACAGATTATGTAGCTTGTGAAGCTCAAGGAATTTCTGCCTCAGAATGTAAATCTCGTCAGTTTGATAACTTAATTCAAAGTAATGACGAGTTAGGTCCTGAAGAATCAGAATATATCAATGCGGGTATTGTTTATTCAGGTATTGAGAACTTTGCAGTAAAACTAGATTACTTCTCTTTAGAGGTTGAAAACGTAATCTCATCTATTACTGTACAGTCTTTAATTAATGCTGAAGTTGGGGGTCAACTTGATGACCTGATGGCTAAATACCCAGGTGTTAAGTTAGAGCGTGACGAAAATGGTGCTGTTTTAGGTGACGTGATTACACGTTCTGAAAATGGCGCATATATGTCTAGAAAAGGTTTAGACTTAAATTTAGAGTATAAACTTGAAACAGGTTTTGGTGACTTTACCTTCGGAAATACAACAACTTACTTGCTTGAATCTGCTGGGGATGTTTACTTTTCAGGACCTTCTCAAGACTTCATAGGTATGCCAGGTACACCTGATTGGCGCTCGCAGTTTAACATTAATTATTCGATGGATAACTTATCTGTTGCATGGACAACTGACCTGATTTCATCGGTATATGAAGATCAGTATCTTGACCTAGGTGACGGTAACCCTGAAAACTTCCGTTACAAAGGTGAGAATCACGATCCAACATATGTAACACATAATATCAATATTAAGTATTACACAGAATCATTTGGCACATTTACTTTAGGCGCACGTAATTTGTTCGACAAAGGTGTTGTTAAAGATGATGACGGGTTTTGGAATGACGATACTTTATATTATGCAGGTCATATTGGTCGTGAAGTATTTGCTGGTTATAGCATAAGCTTCTAATACTAATCACTTTAAATTTTAAGCCCCGTTAGGGGCTTTTTAAGTACCCTAAGGCCTTTATTAGTAAGTTTATAAAATGACCATATATAAAAAATTACAGCTAAAGTTGGGTGAATAATGAGTAGTCATTGGTCCGAGTATTGGAGCGGAGGTCACTTAACGTCTTTCGGGAGTGGGTTTAAAAAGAATTATGAAGGTGAGTTAAAGGAGTTTTGGGAGGCTACAGCTAAAAAATTTGGAGAAAATTCAACTGTTCTTGATGTCGGTACTGGAAATGGCGCTTTGATAGAACTGATTCAAAATAATAATCAGTTTAATTGTTATGGAATAGACAAAGCTGAGATGCACAAAGGTGTCACCCAAAGCATTAATGGTACCTTTTTAGCTAAGACTTCGGTCGAGTGCTTACCATTCAATGATAATGCATTTTCCAATGTAATAGCGCAATTTTCATTAGAGTATAGTCAAGTTAGTCAAAGTATTGATGAAATCTATCGTGTACTTTCAAGTGGTGGATCTTTCACATTTGTTTGTCATCATCCAGAGTCTATAATTGTTAAACCAAACAAAAAAATTTTAAAGGCCGCAAACTTCATTAAAAGTGATATTGAAAATCACTTGATAAGGCTCGTCAAATCGGTTCGTTCTTCTAATCTTTTACTATCAAAGCAAATTGTTGAAGAGATTGAAGCTAAGGTAATCACTCATTTTAAGTATGAGCAAGAAGCGTTGAAAGGTACAAACCTTCCAGCTTTTATAGAATTCTTACTTCAAAATATACACGGGAATTTAGACTTTGAAGAAGCGTATCGTTTATTTATGGAAGAACTTGATTTGTTAATTAAAAGACTTTCTGAGTTAGTTGCAGCTGCTAAAAACACAAAAAATATTTTAGAACAATTAAAAGCTTTAAGTATCGAAGTGGAGGATGGTCAGCTTCTTGGTTATGAAAGTTGCAACATTCTCGCTACTTATATTCATGGAAGTAAATGTAATTCATGATAATCCTTAAAGACAAAATAAACAGCGTGTTTAGAAAACCAATGTTACTTTTCTAGTTCAGTGTATTCTTTTTTTGTATAATTATTTTGTTCTAAGAAATGAAATTAATTATTTGGGATGGTTGTGTTTTTTGCATCTTTTTTTCAGTTTAATTGCTTTTTGAGTGGTTATTGTGTTGCTTTTTGCAATTATCGAAAACATTAAAGTTACAAGTTTTTTGGATTGTTTTTTAAATGTGAATTTTATAAAATTTCTTTATAAACAAAGGTTAAAAAAAAGTTGACCAAAAGTTCTGCCTGCTATTAGTATTTGTTACCTCTAAAGGGTTATTTGTGGCCCATTAGAGTTAAAAATAAATTAATAAAGTCATAACATGAATATGACCAGGGAGAATCAAATGTTAAATAATCAAGTTTCGAAAGCAGTTCGCTTAGCGATTGCTTTTGGTGCAGCTTCAGCCGCTTCATTTTCAGCAAGCACGATTGCTGCTGAAGAAGGCGCTGAAAAAGTAGAACGTATTCAAGTAACTGGCTCACGTATTAAAAGAACCGATTTAGAAAGTGCGAGCCCTGTTTTAGTAATTGGCCGTGAAGATCTTGCAGCAACCGGTGAATTAAGCATTGGTGATATTCTTCAACAAATTCCTGCAGCTGGTGCTGCGTTAAACACAGCGTTCAATAACGGTGGTAATGGTGCTACCAATATGGACCTTAGAAATTTAGGTGCGCAACGTTTATTAGTATTAGTTAACGGCAAGCGCTGGGTTTCTTCTTTAGGCTCAACTGTTGACTTAAACTCAATCCCTGCTGCCTCAATAGAGCGTGTTGAGGTAGTTAAAGATGGTGCTTCAGCTATTTACGGCTCAGATGCAATTGCTGGTGTTGTAAATATCATCACGCGCCGTGATTTCGATGGTGTTGAGCTATCTCTTTATGGCGGTGAAAATATGAAGTACAACGATGGTCGTCAGTACTCTGCTGATTTGACTGTTGGTACTACTTCTGAACGTGGTGGTTTAATGCTAAATCTAAGCCACGTAACTCAACAAGAAATCTGGGCAGGTGACCGTGACATTTCTTCTATGGGTAACAGCTCTACTACAGAAAAAGGCCGCCTTCGCCTGAACTCTAACTCTATTAGCTCTGATCTTCGTAATCAATTAATTGCACAAGGCTACACTGAGAACAATGCTGGTGAATCAAATGCAGGTTTTGATCTAGTACCTAATGGTGCCGGTTCATCTGTTGGTCTTGATTCATTCCGTGATCGTGACGGTGATGTATACAACTACGCTCCAGAAAACTATTTAGTTACACCGCAAGAGCGTAATAGTTTCTACGTTCAAGCTTTCTATGACATCAGCGACGATGTTCGCTTTGTTTCAGATTTCATGATGACTAATCGTGAATCATCTCAATTACTTGCGGCAATGCCTTTGACTATAGGTGCATCTTTTGGTGCAGCTGCCAGCCGTGTTGATATTCATGAAAACAACATTTATAACCCATTCGGTGAAACACTTTATGGTGATGCTGCGCGCTCTGGTGTAGAAGGTTATGTCCCGTTTGCTGGTCAACGTCGTTTTGTTGAAGCTGGTAACCGTATTTATCGTCAAAATGATACTACATACCGTGCAATGGTCGGTCTTGAAGGTGGTATCGGCGACACTTCTTGGGTTTGGGATGCATCTTACATCTATGGTAAGAATAGCCAAGATGTATATACTACAGGTCTATTAAACCTGACTCGTATCAACCAAGCTTTAGGCGATAACTGTAATGCTGCGACTTCTTGTGTGCCTCTAAATCTATTTGGCGGAGCAGGTTCACTAACTCAAGAAATGATCGATTATGTTACTTTTGATAGTGTTTCTCGTGAAGGTCTTGAACTGAAAGATTACACATTAAACTTTGCAGGCGATGCTTTTGAGCTTCCAGCAGGTGTTGTTGGTATGGCTGTTGGTTTTGAGCGCCGTGAAGAATCTGGCTATGACACTCCAGATCCATTAACACAAAGCGGTGAAACTTCAGGTAACCAACGTGATGCAACTTCTGGTGGCTTCCGTCTTGATGAAGCATATGTGGAGCTTTCAATTCCTGTAATCGATGGCTTATCAATTTCTCCTGCAATTCGTTTCTCAGACCATAGTGCATACGGTAGCAACTCAACAGCTAAAGTTGGTGTTGAATATCGTCCTATCGATGATCTATTGTTACGCGGTACATGGGCTGAAGGTTATCGTGCTCCATCTATCTCTGATTTATACGCTGGTAACTCGGATTCATATCCTACACTTACTGACCCGTGTAACTCAGTAGATGGGTCTACTCCTGATTTACCTGGCTGTGCTGGTGTACCAAATGGTTACGCCCAAGCTAATACTCAAATCCGTATCACGAATGTTTCTTCACCGGATCTAAAACCGGAAGAATCAGAGTCTAAAACATTCGGTTTTGTTTATAACCCAAGCGCAATTGAAGGTTTAGAATTTACTGTTGATTATTATGACATCGAAGTAACTAACTCTATCGGTCGATATGGTGCTTCACGTATTCTTAATGAATGTGCTACAGGTGATAATGAAGCATCTTGTGACTACATCGACCGTGATGCTAATGGTAACGTAACTGACTTACGTAACTTCCTGCAAAACTCTGGTACTTACAATGTTGAAGGTATCGATTTCTATACTGCGTATAAATTCGAAACTGAATATGGTAGTTTCCGTACTTCATTAGACGTTTCTTACGTAATGACAAATGAGTTTGATGGTGAAGACCAAGTTGGTATCCAATATGGTGATGCTGGTTACCCAGAGTATAAAGGTACTTTCGCACTTGATTGGGCACTAGGTGACTTTGATGCTCATTGGCAAACTCGCTATGTAGATCGTATGCAAAACTACTATGACGTTTTAGGCTACACACCTTTCTACCCAGGTATGGCGGCAGAAATCGGTTCATACACAGTACACGATGTTTCAGTAGGTTACTCGATGGATGCGTATAATACTAAGTTTACTTTAGGTATTGAAAACTTATTTGCAAAAGAGCCATCTCCTGAGTACCTAAATAATGACTTAGCTATCTCAACTAACAACTTCTCTGTAACAGAGTATGACGTTAACATGGATCGCTTTGTTTATTTACGTGCAACATTCAAGTTCTAATTTAGTAACTTAAACGATTTAAAAGCCGCTCTTAGAGTGGCTTTTTTTTACTTTTTAAATACCAGTATGATGAATTTTTAAATGGTTGTTTCATTTGCTCACCACATAAATCTTATGAGATTTTTTCCTTCCTATCCATGTGGTTGCTTTCTTAACTGTTGCTCTCTTGATTTTAGGAGTATGTAAGTTTTTATAACTCGAAAGTCACTTGAGATAATCATACTGACAAAAGCTCATTTATCAGTAGATTTAAAAAACCACATTGCTGTTACCCCCTTTTCTTTTTGTTTACAATTTACGGTTTTTTGCAACCACTTTTAAGTTTGTAATTGCCTTTTCTGGGTTTAAACAATTTGGTAATTATTTTTTAATTTTTTTAATGCGATAAAGTCTTTTTTGTTAATTCTTCACATGAATAGTAAATCTAAAAATTTTATTTTATATCTATAAAAAAACCATTTTCACCTGCTTTTTATGCTTTTAATTTTATTTGTTAATGAGTGGTTTTAAATTATGTAAACTTATTATCTCTAATTGTGGGATGTTGTTTGTTTAAAAAATTTACATTGAAAATAATGAGTTAAAAAGCTGTTGACCAAAAACTCTCCATACTATTAGTATTTAATTCCCTTAAAGGGTACTAGTACCTTTTATGGGTTTAAATAAATTAATAGAGTCATAACATGGATATGACCAGGGAGATTCAAATGTTAAATAATAAAGTTTCAAAAGCAGTGCGTTTAGCAATTGCTTTTGGCGCAGCATCAACGTCAGCATTTTCAGTTTCTGCAGTGGCTGCAGATGAAGGTGCAGAAAAAGTAGAGCGTATCGAAGTAACGGGGTCACGTATTCGCTCTACTGACCTTGAAACAGCACAACCAATCCAAACAATAAGTCGTGAAGATATTGCTAATCAAGGTTTCACATCTGTTATTGATTTGATTGAAAATATGTCTGCAGCTGGTTCACCGCCAATCAGTCGTTCTGAGCCATTAGTGTCTGGTGAGAATGTGGGTGGTAACTACGTCAACCTTCGTAACTTAGGCGCCAGCCGTACTTTAGTTTTAATCAATGGTAAGCGTTTGGGTATTACTACCTCTGGTTATCAAGATATCTCGGCTATTCCAATGGGAATGGTTGAACGTATTGATGTGTTAAAAGATGGCGCGTCTGCAATGTACGGTTCAGATGCAATGGCTGGTGTTGTTAATATTATCACTCGTAAAAACTATGAAGGTCTTGAGTTCACAGTATACGGCGGTGGCTATGACGATGGTGATGGTGAGAAGAAAAACATTAGCATGGTCACTGGCTTTTCGGGAGAAAAGGGTTCAATTACTTTAGGTGCTGAGTGGCGTGATGAAAGTGATGTATGGGCGAGAGACCGTTCTTTCTCAGAAGTGTCATATCCAGGTTATGATATTCCAAATAACCGTACTTTAGTGGGTCAATATGGTCGTTTTTATTATAATGATCAATGGTGGGTTGCTAAGCGTCCAGGCAATGCTTCATCTTTTGACGATTTTGAACCGCAAACTTATGAAAATGGTTCAAGTAATTCAATTGACCAAATGCATTTAGAAACGCCTTTAAGTGCACGCTCTCTTTATATCAGCTCTAACTACGATATTACTGATAGTGTTAGTTTTACAAGTGATATCGGATATAGTGAACGTGAAGCGTTACGTCAGGTAGCAGGTTATCCATATCAATCAGCGTCAGATGGCTTTGTGTTAAGTGGTGATAGCTATTTTAACCCAGTTGGCGAAGATGTTTCATTTACTCGTCGTGGTTGGGAAGTTCCACGTACAACTGAAAGTAATCAAGATACTTTACGTTTTACTGCCGCATTAGAAGGCTCTTTCGAGTTAGCTAATCGTTATTTTGACTGGGATGTTGGTGGTGTTTACAGCAAGAGCACAACTGTTCAAGTAGACAACGGTAACTTCTATAAGCCAGCAATTGAAGCCGCTACTGGCCCTTCATTTTTAAACGCATCGGGAGAAGTTCAGTGTGGTACTGAAGATGATCCAATTTCATCAGCTGAGTGTGTTGCGTGGAATCCTTTAGCAGGCTTCGGTGCAGGGCCTGTTGAAAACTCGCTAGCAGATCCTGATGTACAAGACTTCTTGTATCCTACACTGCATTATCGTGGTGAAACTCAAACAACAATGTACTTTGCTAACATAAGTGGTTTACTTGCAGAGTTACCTGCAGGTTCATTAACTTTCGCTGTTGGTACTGAGTATCGTAAAGAGTCGGGTGAGTATAATCCTGATGCACTAGCGCAACTCGGTCAAAGTACTACTCTTGCATCTGGTGCAACGGGTGGCGGTTACGATGTTACTGAAGGTTACGCAGAGTTAAATGTTCCTATTTTATCTGATGTTGTTGGTGCTAAGTCTCTAAACGTTAGTCTTGCGACTCGTTACTCAGATTACAGTACTTTTGGTGATACAACGAACAGTAAAGTAGGCATTGAGTGGCGTCCAACTGATGATTTATTGGTTCGCGGTACTTGGGCTGAAGGCTTCCGAGCTCCAACAATTAGTAACTTGTATGGTGGTGGTTCTCAAACTTTTACAACAGGCTTTATCGATCCATGTGATTCAGTTTATGGTACAGCAGCTGGCTCTGCGCGCTGTTTACAAGATGTACCAGCTGATTACCGTCAGTTACAACAAGGCTTTGTGCCGACGACTGGCCCTGCAGCTCAAACACCAGTGCCATTCAATAGTGGTTCAAATCCACTGTTACAACCAGAAGAGTCTGTCAGTAAAACCGTTGGTTTTGTTTACAACCCAAGTTATGTTGAAAACCTTGATATCATCCTTGATTGGTGGAGTATTAAAATCACTGACACGGTAGTTTCTGACTCACCAAATGAGATCTTAAAAGATTGTTATATTGGCGGTGATGAATCACGATGTGCAATGTTTTCACGTGATCCGAACAACTCAATTGTTAACGATTTAACATATGGTACGCGCAATGCTGGTTTCACTGAAACATCAGGTATTGATCTATCATTAGCATATGCATTTGAAACTGGTTTTGGTGACTTCCGTGCAACTCTAGATAGCACATACTTACTAAAATATGATTCAAAATCGACAAATGATCCAACAACTAAAGTTGAATCAGATGTAGGTCATGGAGATACATTTAGAACACGTGCTAACTTTGGCTTGAATTGGACGTATGGAGATTTCAGTGCAAACTGGGCGATGCGTTATTTCTCTTCAATGCGTGAGGACTGTTATTTTGAAGACCGTTGTAGTGATCCAAACTTCCAACGTGATTGGACTAATGGTGTAGTTGTGCCTAAAAATAAAGTAGGCTCTACTACATTTAACGACCTACAGTTCACTTATAATACGCCATGGGAATCTAAGCTTTCTATTGGTGCTAACAATGTATTTGATAAACGTGGTCCTATTATGTACTCAGGCCCAAGTTCTACTTATTCATATTACGGTGGCTTTGATATTGGTCGTCAATTGTACTTCCGATACTCACAAAGCTTTTAATGTGTAAATAACAATAAAAACCCACTGACTAAAGTGGGTTTTTTTAGTTTAATTAACTGCTCTTGATTATTTCTTACTTCATACCCATTGGCTTTTGCAATAGTTTAGAGGTGGAAAATATGCGCATGCTATTTTTAAATAATTAACGCAATCTTTATTCGAATGGCGACTGTACGTCTGTATCGAATCATCTATTTGTTAATTTTTATAGTAGCTAGTTTTAAACAAAAATTGAGTATTTAAATTTCACTGCTAGAATGTATCTAGTTATTTACTTTTGCTTGGTTTAGTTCTGAAACGACGATTTCTCTTTTACCTTTATGCTATTACGCTTTTATTCTCTTGTATTGCTTCTGCGACGCAACTCAAAGCGGGTATCGTAAGTTATAATTTTTTTCCTTATCACACCCAAGACGCAAATGGTCAATATACTGGTGTAATTGTTGGTTACAGTAACGAAATAGCGCGTTTAGCTGGTGCCGATTTAGAGTACCGAGTTTACGACAGTCTTGACGAGCTTCTGGACGGACTTAAAGCTGGTGAAATAGACTTTGCGGTTGGATTGAATAAAACCACGCAGCGTAAAAAACATTATTTATTTTCAACACCCTTTATGGAAGGTCCTCGTGGAATAGTTGTAAATCAATCTATTGCGAATAGTGCCTTAAAGAACTTTGCTAGTTTACGATGGGTGTGTATCACTGGAAGTTCGCATTGCGAATATTTAGCTGAAAATGGGGCGCTTTATATAAATCGGTTTATAAAACCAGATGATGCGTTTAAAAAAGTGGCCGATGGCTCATTTGATGCTTTTTTAGGTGATTATTCAGTTTTGTCTCATCAGTTAAAAAATCGTGGTAAAGACGGTCTTAAAGTTGTAAGTCCTATCTGGCTTTCTAGTGAAACATTTCATGTCATGTTCAACCAACAGAAGACGGCTTTACGTAATCAAGTTAATTCTTTTTTAGCATCTATCTCTCCAACCACGAAACAATTATGGGAAAGTTCGGCAAGTGAAGAATATTTGGCCGCAAAAGCCTATAGTCAATTCAAACGTGAATTCAATAAAGTAAGTGTGAAAGGCAACAATAATTATTTACTTACGTTCTCGTTTATTGATGGTTTGTTTCCTATTAATGACACAAATCAAATTGGCGAAGCTACAGGCTATTTAAATGATACCCTTGAGTTACTATCTGAACGAAGTGGGTTCCAGTTTAAATATATCCCAGCTGCAAATTCCAAAGAATTAGAAAGATTATTTTTAGCGAATAAGATCGATCTCATTCCGACGATGACACCAACAAGAATTAATGAAGGTGTTTTGATTGCTTTACCGCCGCACGTAAGCGTAGAAATGGTTTTAATTTCTAAACGTTCGAGTAAAACTCAGCGTATTGGTTATATAGATCTGTTTGCAGATCCAAAAAAGAAGCTGCCAAGTGCTGAGAATTTAGAAACGGTGTCATTTAGCTCAATTGTGACACTTTTTTATGCTTTGAGGAACGACACGATTGATAGTGTTATCTTACCGCAAAGCATTGCGGCATATCAATTGAATCAGTTTTACATAGGCGAATTTTATATCAACCCTAAATACCGATATAATCAGCCGATCTATTTCCTTGTGAATAAAAACTTTACTGAATTAGTCAGTTTACTTGAAAGCCTTTTCAAAACACTAACGAGCAATGACTTCAATCATATTGTCAATCGTCATGGTATTTTTAATATCGAGCGTGGATATGACAAAACCACCGTTAATACAACTGCAATTTTAACCTTAATTCTTATCTGTATTTCGATTATTTATTTTGTTAGCTGGCGGATTACCATAAACCGTGAGATTTCAAAACGAAAAGAGGCTGAGCAAGTTGCGTTAAGTAAATTGAACTTCACTCTAAAACTCATCGATGATTTACCTACAATGGTAGTGATACAAGATTCTGAGCAAAAAAGGATAATGTGGAACAAAGCCTATAAGGATAATTTTGCTCATTTATGGGACGAAAAAAAACGGTATTTACGTGACGAGTTAGCACAAGTTAGCCAGTTATTGACGCAGAATAAGCAAAGCTTGCACTCTGGAAAAGTTTTTAATCGTCAAATGAACTTTACCAACAAAGTAGGAAAGAAGCTTGAGCTTCTCTACACTAAAAAGCCATATCTTGGAGTTGATGGTCAGTTGGCTGGGATTATGACCGTCATCACTGATTTGACTGAACATCATAACCTTCAAAGGGAAAACCAAGCGGTTCAACAATTATTACAAACGATTACTGATACTATCCCTGGCGGGGTATTTCAGTATGAATATTATGATAATGGTGAAGGGTGTTATACCTATATTAGCAAAGGGGCGCAAAGTTTATTGGGGGTAACATCAAGACAACTCAATAGCCGCGGTATGACCGGATGTATTTCCCCTTGTATTGTTGATGAAGACCGGGTGCAAATAGCTAAAGCCTTTAAGCAAGCAAGTAAGCGCAAAGGCATGATTGATATTGAGTTTAGAATTAATAATCTTGGCCAAAAAGTTTGGTGCCGTTATATTGCCAATGCACAAACAAAAGGCAATGACATACAACAAGGGGTTAGGTGGAATGGTATCTTATTAGATATTAGCTTACTCAAACATCATCAAGTTGAATTAAATAAGGCCAACCAACAGGCGCTTCAAGCTGATTTAGTTAAAAGTCGTTTTATTGCGACGATGAGTCATGAATTAAGGACACCTTTATCTGGGGTAAATGGTTTTATTGAGCTTTTAAAATCATCACAAGTAGACAGTGAGCAATCTACTTTAATCGAACACATTGAGGTTTCAGTAACTAAACTACAAGGTTTAGTTGATGATATTCTATATTTTGCAGACACTAGTACGGGTAACATCGAAGTAGTGGTTGAGAATGTTGATTTGGAAACTCATTTGTGTCGCATTCTACGAGCACATGAACATCAGGCTAAACAGAAGGGACTTCATTTCAATTTAAATTGGCTGACTGCTGCTTACACATCGACATCGGTTGATATTAATCATTTAATGCATGTTTTATCACACCTACTAAGTAATGCAGTTAAATTCACAAATCAGGGCTCAATAACTTGCGAGGTAAAGTTTGAGAAACAGTTGTTAAATATCACAATTACAGATACCGGTAAGGGGATGACAACTGAAGAGCTTGCTCAAATCTATAAACCATTTGAGCAAGCCGATAACTCTTTTCAACGCCAATTTGGCGGAACAGGCTTAGGCTTAGCGCTAGTAAAACAGCTGGTTGACGCGATGCAAGGCAGTATCACTTTGTCTAGCACATACGGCAAGGGGACGCATGTTTATTTATCTATCCCATTGCAACATACTAAAAAGCCTCAATTAAGCACATCATCTGGGTATTGGATTGTTTGTAGTAAAAGTGAAGAGCTGGTCCGGCTGCTTGGAACCATGGCAGTCAAACATACCATACTTGATTGGCCCTTGGAGTTATCTGAACTTAGTCAGACTGAAAATTTAATTATTGATGAGCAATACATGGTTGAGTTACTAGGAGAGCAGTGGCGTGCTAAAAAAGCAGGCATTGCTGCTAAGTATACTATTGTGCCATCAAGCCGAAATACTCAACAAGTAAATGATTGTAATTGTCATTTACTACCTATCGAACCACTTTATCCCGATTCATTACGAGAGCTACTTAATAATATTCATACCACCTTAGATATAATTAGCCCAGATAAAGCGCATTTATATGGCCAGATTTTAATTGCTGAAGATAATAAAACTAATCAATTATTACTTGAAAAACAATGTCAAAAATTAGGTATAAAAGCTGTAATGGTCGAGGATGGATTAGCTGCTTTAAGGGCGCTTGAAGAAGGGGACTTTGATCTACTCTTAACAGATTGCCATATGCCTCACTTAGATGGTTTTAAGTTAGCCGAACAGATCAGGACGATAGAAAAATTCCAGAACTTGCCAATTATCGGTTTTACTGCAGATGACTCTAAGACCTGCTTAAATAAAGCTCTCAGCTCAGGCATGAACAGTGTTTTGTTTAAGCCGTATAAACTTAATGAATTGTATAATCGGCTTGCAGAATTTATTGATCTTAATAAAGACGATGAAAACATTATTACAGATAGTAAGAATGTAAGTTTGCAAGGGATCAAAGATATACAGCATTGGCTTAATGTTTTTGGTAACGAAAGTGATGCAAAAATGTTGGCAGAGGTATTTATAAATAGTTTGCAGGATGATTTGAGTACGTTAGAAGGTCACCTCAATAGTGATGAGTTGGATAAAGTGTCTGCTGCTATTCATAAACTGAAAGGAGCGCTTGTCATGCTTCAATATCCACCTATCTCAAAACTAATTGTAGATACGGAAAAGATGTTTATTGATAATCATGATACTGCCATTGTTATTGATTTAATTACTGAGTTAAAAGACGTCATTGTTCAGATCAGAGCATGGGTATAATAAAAAGTTAGGATAAAGAATTAGAGTCGAATAGATTATTTTATGAATAGGGCATATACTAACTCATGTTTATACATTTTACTTAACTTTAATATTAAAGAGAGCTCTCAATGAAAGAAATCCGATCTTTTGTAAAATCTGCGTCATTATCTGAATTAGAAAAAGCAAAACAGCTAATCGACACAGCTATCGAGAAATATACTCAACAGCAAGAAGCTAAAAAAGAGGTACTCGATTTACTAAAAGAAAAAGGACTTACATTAGAAGATCTACAGGATGTAGTAACAACAGACAAACGCACTAAGGTAAAACCGAAGTACCGCATCGAATTTAATGGCGAAATTGTAGAATGGACAGGCCGTGGTAAACGACCTAAAGCATTCCAAGGTGTCGATTTAACAAAACACCTTGCTTAATTTTTTGCTTTAAAGAATACCAGGGGAAGCGTATGCTTCCCTTTTTTATGTCGATTATAGTCCGATAACATGAAGTACGTACTCAGACCCTACCAACAAGAGGCCGTAGAGCGCACGGTTGCTCACTTTCGACAAACAGATGACGCAGCACTAATTGTGTTACCAACAGGGGCTGGAAAAAGCCTGGTTATTGCTGAACTTGCGCGTATTGCCAAACAAAAAATTATGGTGCTTGCGCATGTTAAAGAATTGGTAGAACAAAACGCCGAGAAGTATATTAGCTTTGGCTTTAAGGCAAGTATTTTTTCTGCGGGGTTAAAACAAAAGTCATTAACGGAGCAAGTGACCTTTGCGAGCGTGCAATCATTGGCACGTAATACCGATAAGCTTACAGATGCTTACTCTTTGTTGATCATTGATGAATGTCATCGTGTCAGTGGTGATGAACAAAGTCAGTACGGGCAGGTGATAACGAGTCTAAAAAAACAAAACCCCAATCTTAAAGTACTTGGTTTAACTGCAACACCATTTCGTATGGGAATGGGCTGGGTTTATCATCATCACTATCATGGTTTTGTTAGAGGTGATAAAGACGCACCATTTAAAAAGTGTATTTTTGAGTTACCGCTGCGCTATATGATCAAAAACGGCTATTTAACGCCGCCTCATGAAGTCGATGCAGCTATTAGCCATTATGACTTTTCATCACTGCCGAGTGATTCATTTGGTCGTTACGGCATTGAGAATATGAATGCGTTATTAAAAGACAGCACCCGCGCGACAAAAGCCATTATCAAGCAAGTAATAGAGTACAGTGAACAGCGTCATGGTGTGATGATCTTCGCTGCAACCGTGATGCATGCCAAAGAAATTACTGGCTACTTACCTGAGGGTAGTACGGCACTTATCACCGGTGATACTGATAATAACGAGCGTGATCGAATTATTAATCAATTTAAAGCCAAAAAAATAAAGTATTTGGTTAATGTATCCGTACTCACGACGGGCTTTGATGCCCCTCACGTTGATTATATTGCGATTTTACGGCCCACCGAATCTGTCAGTTTATATCAACAAATAGTGGGTCGAGGCCTTCGTTTAAGCGAAGGAAAAAAAGACTGCTTAGTTATTGATTATGCTGGTAATGGCTTTGATTTGTTCTACCCAGAGGTAGGGAGTAAAAAAGCGCAAAGTGATAATGAGCCAGTTCAAGTGCTATGCCCTGGCTGTGGATTTGCGAATATTTTTTGGGGTAAAACTGATGGCGAAGGCAAGGTGATTGAGCATTTTGGTAGGCGCTGCCAAGGCTTGCTGGACGATGGTGAAGAGCAAATACAGTGTGATTATCGTTTTCGTTTTAAAGAATGTGAGCAGTGTGGTGAGCAAAATGACATTGCAGCAAGGCAGTGTCAGTCTTGTGGTGCCATTATGGCAGACCCTGATGATAAACTGCGGGAAGCGCTTAATTTAAAAGATGCTTTGGTATTAAGGTGTAGTGGTTTGTCGGCACAGTTGCTCGCAAAAGGTTTACTTAAAATTAGCTACTATGATGAAGATGGAGCTAGTTGTGATGAGGTGTTTAACTTAGCAAATGACACCGGGCGATTTATTTTTAATAAGCAGTTTGGAAAACGAGCAGCACCCGGTTTTACCCCAATAGATTGGCAAAGCGCGGAGCAGGTTGTCGATTTACAACAGCAACTACTTGCACCCGATTTTGTGATTGCGCGTAAAAATAAAAAATACGGTTGGAAAGTGGCAGAAAAGCTTTTTGATTATCAGGGCCGTTTTCGTAAGGCGAATCAACTAAGTTGATCCCCTTACGAGATGTAGGAGTGGCTTATTCTTCTTCGGCCATTAAACCCCAGCCATCGCCATATCCATTATGGCCATTAGCGATGCTTTCTAAGTATTGTTCTGTTTGGCTAAGTAAGGTGTGTTCTGGCACCATCTTCACACGGGTAATTACTTCCCACACCCCTGTATCTGGGCACTTGGTTAATTCTGTTGAAGGGGCAAGCTCATCACTTGTTATCGCTTTAGCAAATTTCTCTGCTTCAGGCTTTTGTTCAAAAAGAATATAGAAATCGATAGTTTGCATACTGGTTAAATCAACACCAGCGTCAGCAATTTCAGCTAATAATTGACCGTTTTCGTCATCAGGGAAGTGCATTTAGTCGCTCGTTCATTATAAATCTAGGTATTGTCCGCTATTGTAGCGAAAATAATTGTTTAACGCGTACTAATTTTAACATTTCAATTATGTCAGTGGCTATGGCACTGTGCTAGTATCTTTTTGTACTCATTTTAGATTATGACTCTTCCAAAAAAGTAAGGATATTTTTTGTATACTCGGCATTTCTTTTTTGTCTTTGTGTTTTTCTGCTTTTCATACAGCCAGCACGCGATTAGTGCCTCAACTGTTATTAAAGATTACAAAATTCAGGGGATCAGTGGTGAGCTCGAAAAAAACGTTGAGCTTTACATTAAGCAACTAATTGATGAAAAAACCTCAAAGGCATTAAAGCGTCATGCTAAAAGCCAAGTAGAAATGAGTTTAAAAGCGCTTGGTTATTATAAGCCGACTATCAAAATTAGTTTTGATAACGCACAACAGCTATTAATTGTCGATGTTGAGCGTGGTCCTGTTACTCGAATCGCAGATATCAATGTAACCATTACAGGTGCCGGTAAAGATGACGCCGAATTTATGTCTGCCGTCAACAGCATCAAAATCAAACAAGGTGACTTTTTAAATCACGGCAAATATGAGGCCGCGAGAAAGCGCATCGAAAGCCAACTATTAGACTTAGGTTATTTTGATGCAAAATGGCATGAGCATAAATTGGCGGTATCGCTAAAAAATAATAGCGCAAAGATTATTTTTAATGTCGATACTGGGCCTCGTTATCAGTTTGGTGATATCACTATTGGTACTGAGACCCCGGCTGAAAAATACATTCGCTCGCTGGCTGAATTTAAACAAGGTCAGCCATATAAAGCGACTGACATTTCTGATTACAACCTAGCACTGTCGAGCACCCCTTATTTTGCCAGTGTCCGTGTGTATGCAGACATTGCAAAACGTAAAAACAACCAAGTGCCTGTTAATGTTGACGTATTACATAAACCAGCCAATAGCTATGAAGTGGGTGGCGGTTTTAATACTGATTTTGGCCCAAAAGTTCGCTTTAAATGGACTAAGCCATGGATAACGGAAGACGGTCATTATCTTGAAAGCAACTTAAATGTGTCAGAGAGGCAGCAAGATATTTCGCTAGGTTATACCGTCCCAGTAGACGACCCTAATGATGATCTTTGGCGTTTTTCGTTAGGCTATAAACTCGAAGATGGTGTAACAAATGACCTTTACAGTAAAATTTTAACTGGCCAATTACAGCGCCAGTGGTTAACCGAAGATGATTGGGTTCGAACCGCATTTATCCGCCGTGATTATGAAACCTACCGAATTGGAGAAGAAGAACAAAGTGCAAAAATGTTGATGCCGGGTATCAGCTACGCCAAAAAAGACACTGAGGGCGGAACGACTCCTTACGAGGGGTACCAATGGCTGCTGTCAGCTGAATTTGGGTTAGAGGACATGATGTCTTCAACTAATATCCTACGTTTACAACTGCAAAACGCATGGTTGAATACCTTCGCCGATCGTCATTTACTGTACTTAAGAGCTAATTTAGGTGCCATGCTGGTTGAAGATATTAATGACGTACCGTTATCGCTTCGTTTCTATGCGGGGGGGGATCAAAGTGTCCGTGGTTTTGCTTATGAATCTATTTCACCAGAAGATGAACAAGGTCGTTTAATTGGTGGTAAATACTTAATAAGCGGTACAATTGAGTATAACTATCAATTTGCCGAGCATTGGCGAGCAGCTTTATTTGTCGATAGTGGTACCGCAACAAATGATTTTAGCGACCGCGTCGAAGTCGGTGCTGGCTTTGGTTTTCGGTATTTAACACCGGTTGGTCCTGTACGTATCGACCATGCTTGGGGTTTAACAAAAGAAAGTAAAAGTACCCGATTAAGTATTACCATAGGGCCTGAAATCTAATGAAGATGTTAAAAAAGATAACCAAGGTTCTATTAATTACGCTGGCAAGTTTGCTAGTTATTGTGTTTTGTTTGTTATTCACCGCGCCTGGTAATCACTTTATTGCATTCACGGCGAATAAGTTAGTTGATGGCTTATCAATCAAGTTGCCATCTGGTCGTTTTTTATATAACGATGCGTTTGACGTTCACTTTGAAAATCAAAGCATTAAGTTTGATGCAAAGCAGCTAAAAATTGATTTATTTTGGTGGCGTTGTGATGGGGTTTGTCTTGATAATTTAAGCGCCCAGTCGATTGATTTAAATATTAAAAGTCAGGCTGCATCAACTGAGCAGAGCACTGAAACAGAACCTAATGTTGAGCAAGTCACACAAATTAGTTTACCTATGAAGGTTGTTGTTAAGCGTGTTGCAATTAATCGCTTTAATCTAGCGCACCCGAGTGCCGATGTAACAGTCAACAAACTAAACTTAAGTGCTCGCGGCGAAGCATCGGATTTAACAGTGGATACACTGACTATTGCTGATGTTGCTGTAATGCTGCACGAAACAAAAGAGCAGCCTAAATCAGCCCCATTAACTGAGTTGCCAGCATTGCCCGCAATTGATATTAGGGTCCCGATTGATGTTGAGCTAAAGCAATTTCAAATAAGTAAAGTTGCCATTACCCCTTATGGCGCAGAACAGGCTCAGCTTATTGAAAATATTGAATTGGTTGCCTCAGCCAAAGAGAGCGATATTAATCTTAAAAAGCTTGCTGCAAGCTATCAGCAATGGCAATTGCATACTAATTTAACGGCTGAACTTTCTGGTGAAAACACTATTGAGGGGGCCGTGTCTGTAAAAAGCACTGAACATCAAGCTAATCTGTCGCTTTCAGGCCCGCTTGCGGATTTAAAGTTAAGTTTAGTAACGCAAGGAACATACCCTGCACAGTTAAAAGGGGCTGTGAATCTAAAACAAACAAATTACCCATTTGATTTAATAGGCCAGATAGCAAAGTGGCAAATTGCCACAGACACACAGCAGCTGCAATTATCGGACTTTGATTTAAAAGCCAAAGGCCATGCCGATGCTTATGCTGTCGATTTGAGTTTAGTCACGCAACTAGACGCATTACCTGCGATGACTGTGAAATCAAAATTACAGGGTAGTTTAACAAATGCAAAACTTGAGCAATTAAGCCTCAATGCTAATGACAGTAAAGCAGATATTAACGCATCTGTTGATTGGTCGAATGGGGTAAAAAGCGAATTTAAAGGGGCTTTAAGCCACTTAAAAGCCCAATATTTAACGGATGCTCTTAGTAGTGATTTATCTGGTGAATTCAATGGTTCATTTAACTTACAGGCAGGTGAGTGGCAGCTTGCGTTAGATAACACGCAATTAAATGGCTCTGTGAATCAAATTCCAGTGACTTTGTTGTCGGATTTTGAGCTTGATAGTAGCTTGCATGCAAGTTTTAAAAAACTTGAAATAAAAAGCGGTAAAAATGAAATTGCGTTATCGGGACAGGTGGATAAAGTATGGCGTGTCGACGGTAAATTGCGTTTAGATGCAAGTGATCAAGATGTTTTGCCTATGCAAGGCAAGGGCTTTGCTGATCTGAGTTTGCGTGGAGAGCGTCTTGAGCCTACTGTTGATTTAAGTTTAGTCCTGAATACCTTGAGTTATCAAGATATTCAGGTTGACGGTTTAACATTAAAAGGGCAATTTGATTACGCCGCAAACTGGCAAACGGATGTATCACTGGTGCTTGATTCCGCATCGATCGCAGAGCACAAAATTAATCAAATTGAGTTAGATGCCAGTGGCGATAAAACAGATCACCATTTAACTTTTTTACTCGATGCAGATCAAGGCAAGGCATCATTCGATGTTGACGGTAAATTTAATAAAGAAACTTGGCAAGGTGCATTAAGTCAAATTCTTGTTACTGATAATCAGGTGCGTTTTGGCACTAATAAGCCAGTTAATATTCAAGTGAATACCAAAACCTTTGACTTTAATGTAGGCGCGCATTGCTGGCAAAGCGATAACTCAAAACTATGCTTTGAGACCTTGCAGCAAACTAAACAATTAGGTCAGTTAAATGCACAGCTTGCTGCGTTATCTATTGCTGAATTTAAACACTTCTTACCCGATAACTTGAAAGTAACTGGCGATGCAAACGGGGAGTTTGTTGCTAATTGGAATAATGGCGCATTAAAAACCATCCGTGCCAATATCAAAACTCAGCAGCTAGAAGCATCTTTAATTGATGGGGCAAATGTTTATAAATTACCAGTCGAGGTTTTAGAGGTCTCGGCAATGAGTGACGCGCAAGTTGGTAAACTTAATGCTACCCTTGACTCCTCTGTGTTAGGTAAAGTGACGTCCGAGCTCAACATTGATGATATTCAAAATCAGCAGAACTTAGCGGGCGACTTGGTTATTGAGAAAATTGAGTTAACAAACTTACGGCCTTTTATTTCGTCACTTGAGCAATTAACAGGCGACATTAAAGGCCGATTAGCTATTGCAGGCACCTTGAAAGAACCATTACTCAATGGTGACTTTGATGTCGAAAAAATCAATCTTGAAGGGGTAACCTTGCCTGTATCGCTGCAAAACTCTTATGTGAACATTGCCTTTAATAATCAAAGTGCAACGCTCAAGGGGGAGCTCAAAGATGCTGAAGGAGGCGCGCTCGATTTGTCAGGTGGGATTGATTGGCAGCAAGAACTACCAGACGTTGATGTGAGGTTAAATGGTAAAGAGTTTTTTGTTCGTGCTCAGCAAGATGTTACCTTTAAAGTGTCTCCAGATTTAACTATGTCGTTGAAAGATAATGCGTTTAATCTTGATGGCCAAGTCGTCGTGCCATGGGGGCGTATCGCCATTGAAGAGCTGCCGGAAGGTGCTGTGCAAGTCAGCGATGATGAAGTCATTGTTGATATTGAGCAGCAACAGTCAGAAAAAGTCCCTTTTGATTATGCTATTAACTTAAAGGTGTTGGTTGAAAATGATGTGCGCGTTGACTCGTTTGGCTTACAGTCGAAAGTTGAAGGCGACATCAACATCAGCATGGACCAAGTTACACCGATGATAGCAACGGGTGAATTGAACCTTGTTCAGGGCACCTACCGCGCATTTGGCCAAGATTTGATAATCCGAACTGGACAAGTTGGTTTTAGCGGCTCAATTGAGAAGCCTTACCTAAATATTAAGGCAATTCGTAACCCTGATAACACCTCGAATGGCGTGATTGCAGGTATTACCTTAACAGGTAATGTTGAACAACCTTCGTTAAAAGTATTCTCAGAGCCTGCGATGGATCAAGCACAAGCATTGGCTTATTTATTAAATGGGCAACCTCTTGATGAAGGAGATAGCTCGACCGATGCGATGCTCACTCAATTATTGCTTGCCCAAGGTGTTAACCGTAGTGAAGGAATGGTTTCTAAGATTGGCGAAAGCTTTGGTTTGTCAGATGTCAGTTTAAGTTCAAGTGGTAGTGGCGATGACACTAAAGTTGAAATATCTGGCTATGTTACTCCAGGTATTCAAGTTAAATACAGTGTCGGTATTTTTGATTCATTAAGTGAAGTGGCGGTTCGCTATCAACTGCTGTCGCAACTGTATATTGAGGTGACCAGTGGCTTGAATCAAAATGTTGATATTCTTTACAAGTTTGATTGGGACTAATACCTACGCTTGTGATTAAACATCGCTTTTACTTGCTTATTTAGGTTTAAGTTAATAGGCTGAATTGTCAATTACTTAAAAGATAATAATAATGAAATTAAGTCTATTAACCTTATGCCTTGGTGCCTTCTTAGCTGCACCAATTGATGTTGATGCAAAAGAAACTAGTCAAAAACGTTCTGCTGGCGAAATCATTATGACCGCAAGTAGTAGTGAGTGGCGAAAAGTCAGTGCCGAAAACGTCATTAAATTAACCTTACCTACGGGTGCGGCTTATATCGAACTAAACGATGAATTAGCGCCCATTCACGCAAATAACATGCGACAGCTTGCCAAAGAAGGGTTTGTCGCGCAGGGCGGGGATGCTAGCGAAAGTAAACCCGTTAAAAATGCCAAAAAAGGGTTACCTGCTGAGTTTTATCTACGCACAAAGACGCCTTTAGCGATTACAGAGCTTAAAGGGCCTGATGGCTATGCCACTAAAACGGGCTTTTTAAATGGCTTTGCTGTGGCACAAAACCAAAGCCAAACAGAAACATGGCAAGTACATTGCCCAGGGGTCTTTGCCATGGCCCGCGATAATGATATCAATTCGGGTGGTACCGAATTTTATGTAACCATTGGCAATAGCCAGCGCTATTTAGACCGTAATATCACCGTGTTTGGTCGTGTTTTAGAAGGCATGGAACACTTTAATTTATTGCAGCGAACAGCCACTGAAGGTCAGGCATTTAACCCCATCACCGATATGCAAGTATTAGCAGATATTAAAGACACTGATAACAGTGAATTTCGGGTGATGAAAACAGACTCAAATGCATTTAAAGCCCTCATTGAAGCACGTAAAAACCGAGTAGAAGCGTGGTTTGTTGAAAGCCCCAATTTTATCGATGTGTGTGCAATGCCAATTCCAACCGAACGGATTAAATAAAGCCATGACCACCTGATAGATTATTTGATACAATATCAGTCTATTGGTTAAGAAATATAAGGGTATCGGGTGGTTAACCTAGGTCCGCTGTTTGGCGAATTAAAAACGTGTTTACGCAAAGATCAATTCATCTTCAAAAAACGCCTTCATGGCATCAAAAAAATCAACGATGAAACTAAGCAAGCGAGCATAGCGCAAAAAATAGCTGAAGATATTAGCCGTTCGCAGCAATTGCGCGAGCAACGTTTGACTGCCTTACCTAAAGTGACCTACCCAGAGCAACTTCCTGTTAGCCAAAAGAAAGATGATATTAAACAGGCGATTGCCAATAACCAAGTGGTGATCATTGCCGGTGAAACAGGTTCTGGTAAAACGACGCAGATCCCAAAAATGTGTTTAGAGCTTGGCCGCGGTGTTGATGGATACATTGGCCACACGCAGCCTCGTCGACTCGCGGCTCGAAGTGTCGCGAATCGTATTGCAGAAGAAATGCAATGCGAGCTAGGTCAACAAGTGGGCTTTAAAATTCGCTTTAGTGACCAAGTTTCTGACAATAGCTACATTAAATTGATGACAGACGGTATTCTGCTGGCTGAAATTCAACAAGACAGATACCTAAACCAGTACGATACCATCATCATCGATGAAGCCCACGAACGTAGTCTGAATATCGATTTCATCTTAGGCTATTTAAAAAATTTACTGCCAAAACGTCCTGACTTAAAAGTTATTATTACCTCAGCAACAATTGACCCTGAGCGCTTTTCTAAACATTTTGACGATGCACCCATCATTGAAGTATCAGGTCGTACTTTCCCCGTAGAGGTTCGTTACAGACCAACTACTGAAATCAATAAAGATGAGATGGAAGCGGATGGTGACCAATTACAGGGTATTTTTGATGCCGTTGACGAGCTGTGTGATGAAGGTCCCGGCGATATTCTGATTTTTATGAATGGTGAACGAGAAATTCGCGATACCGCCGATGCGTTATCAAAGCGAAACCTCAAAGGCACCGATGTTTTACCGCTATATTCGCGTCTATCAAACGCTGAACAGAACCGAATTTTTGCGCCGCATAGCCGCCGTCATATTATTTTAGCTACCAACGTGGCTGAAACATCACTAACGGTGCCGGGTATTCGCTATGTTATCGACCCAGGTACCGCGCGTATCAGCCGTTATAGCTATCGTACCAAGGTACAACGATTACCGATTGAGCCAATTTCACAAGCCAGTGCCAATCAGCGAAAAGGCCGCTGTGGTCGTATTGAAGCGGGTATCTGTATTCGTTTATACAGCGAAGACGACTTTAATTCGCGTCCAGAGTTTACTGATCCTGAAATTTTACGCACCAACTTAGCCTCTGTTATTTTGCAAATGCTTGGTTTAGGGCTTGGCGACATGCAACAGTTCCCGTTCGTGCAAGCGCCAGATAGCCGAAATATCAACGATGGTTTAACGCTACTTGAAGAACTCGAAGCCATTAAGCCAGCTAAACGTCATAAAAAGACTGAGCTTACTAAATCAGGCAGAAGTTTAAGCCGTTTACCTGTTGATCCACGTTTAGCGAAAATGGTGCTGACTGCCGATGGCTTAGGTGCACTGCGTGAAGTGATCATTATTGTTGCGGCATTGTCGATTCAAGACCCAAGAGAGCGACCACAAGAAAAACGCGGTGCAGCGGATGAAAAGCACGGCCGTTTTGACGATCCAGATTCAGATTTTATCGCCTTTTTAAATTTATGGAATTACCTTGAAGAGCAGCAATCTGAATTGAGCAATAGCCAATTTAGAAAGTTATGCCAAAAAGACTTTTTAGCCTATATGCGTATTCGCGAATGGCAAGATATTGTTTATCAGCTATCAACGGTGTGTAATGAAATGGGCATGAAGGCCACTACCAATGTTGCTGATAGCGAACGAATCCATCAATCTTTATTGAGCGGTATGCTAAGTCATATTGGTTTTAAAGATGAAAAACAAATTTATAAAGGCGCACGCAACAGCCAGTTCCATATTTTTCCAGGCTCAGGATTATTTAAAAAGAGCCCAAAATGGATTATGTCGGCTGAGCTTGTTGAAACCAGCAAACTTTATGCGCGGATCAACGCACGCATAGACCTAAAATGGGTTGAAGGCTTTGCACAGCATTTAGTAAAGCGCAGCTACAGCGAACCGCATTGGGAGAAAAAGCCGGGTGCAGTTATCGCGTTTGAACAGCAAACCCTGTATGGCCTATTAATTGTTAATAAGCGCCGCTGTGTTTATAGCAATATTGATCCAAAAGTAAGTCGCGAGTTGTTTATTCGCTCGGCGTTGGTAGAGCAAGAGCTGGGTCAAAATGAAGGGTTTTTACACTATAACCAAGAGTTAATTGAAGATATTCAGGTTCTTGAAAATAAATCTCGCCGCCGTGATATCTTGGTTGATGAACAAACCTTATTTGAATTCTACGACAAGAAAATTCCGCAAGATGTAAATAATCGTGCTGCGTTTAATAAGTGGTGGAAGGGACAAAAACAAAAAGATAAGCGCTTTTTGCACATGTCTCGAGAAGAATTAATGCAGCATGGTGCCGATCATGTCACCGAGTTCGATTACCCAGATACATGGCAGCAAGAGAACTTGTTATTACCACTGGCTTATCATTTTGATCCAGGCCAAGCCGTTGATGGTGTTGCGGTACAAATTCCGGTAGCACTGTTAAACCAAGTGCAAGAAACTGGCTTTGATTGGCATATTCCTGCATTTAGACATGAATTAATTTGTGCGCTTATCAAGTCGCTACCAAAAACGATCCGTCGCAACTTTGTGCCTGCGCCAAACTACGCCGATGCGGTACTTGCTGCAATCGAGCCGATGCAAGGCAACTTAATTGATGCAATTAGCACGCGCTTATTACGTATGACAGGTGTGCGTGTTGAGCCAGATGCATGGGATTTATCAACCCTTGCTCCGCATTTACGCTTACAGTTTGAAGTACGCGATGAACACGATAAGTTACTCGCTCGCGGGTTAAATTTATCTAAACTAAAAGCTCAGTTACAAGGTAAGGTAACGGATACCTTATCGAAAGTAGCCGACAAGGGCATAGAGAAAGCTGATTTGACCGAGTGGAGTTTTGGTGAGTTACCAAGTTCTTACGTGAAAAAGCAAGGTCAATACGAAATCAAAGCGTTTCCAGCGCTGGTGGATAAAAAAGACTCAGCAGCGGTTGAGTTATTTGATAATGAACACAAAGCTCAGCAGGCGCACCAACAAGGTTTACGTCGCTTAGTGTTATTAAATGTGCCATCACCGATTAAGTATTTACAGCAAAATTTACCGAATAAATCTAAATTAGGTTTGTACTTTAATCCGTTTGGTAAGGTCAATGACTTAATTGATGACTGTATCGCTGCAGCCGTCGATAGCCTACTAACTAAATATGGCAACATCCGCACTGCAGATGCGTTTGTAAAAGCGAAAGAGCAAATTCGTGGTGAGCTTGGTGACACGGTGGTTGAGATTGCCACCCAAGTAGAGCAAGTGCTAAGTATTGCACATGGCTTAAATAAACGGATGAAAGGACGCGTTGATCTAACCATGATAACAGCGCACGGTGATATTAAATCACAGTTACAAAGCTTAGTGTTCAAAGGCTTTGTTAGCCAGCATGGGGCAGCAAAGATGACGGATTTAATTCGTTACTTAAAAGCCATTGAACGCCGCTTAGAAAAGCTACCTGTTGACCCTAACCGCGATAGGTTGTGTGTACTTGAGCTTGAAAAAGTAGCCGAGCAATATCAAAAACTAGCGAACAAAATCCCTAAGGGAATGCCAATTCCTGAAGAGATCAGTGCGATATTTTGGATGCAACAGGAGTTACGTGTTTCTTTATTTGCACAAACACTAGGGACACCTTATCCTGTATCTGCTAAACGTGTTTTAAACGCAATTAAAGAATCTGAGTTATAATACTAAGGAATGAGCAATGGAGGTGTCACCTCCTTGCTTGACGCTAAAACACAGATGCTAAAAGGAGGTTATGTGGGCATTGAAAAGGAAAGACCAATCTCAGTTCCTGAACGGGCGGTAAATCGACCGCGACCAACTATTTTGGTCGTCGATGATGAATATTTTAATTTTGAAATGCTCAAAGCAAGCCTTGGAAATGAGTTTTCGTTAAGTTATGCAAATTCAGGCGCATCGTGTTTAACGTCTGCCATTGCGGAGCCACCAGATGCTATACTGCTCGATGTTTGTATGCCAGGCTTAGATGGTTATGATACGTGCCGCTTACTAAAAAACACCCCAGAAACAGCGCAAATTCCTGTTGTCATGGTGTCTGGTCTTGAAACCGAGCTTGAACAAAAAGCGGGGTTTGATGCCGGTTGCGACGCCTATGTAGTGAAGCCTTTTTCTGTTAAAACATTAATAGAAAAAATAAAAACACTGGTATAGGAGGCCATATGTTTCATGAGGAGAAACGCGATTTTCGCCGCATGCAAATTCATACCCCTGCAAAACTGATCCCATTAGATGCAGTTAATGGCGAAGAAATTCAGGTTACGTGTACTGATTTAAGTGCAACAGGGCTGGCAATACACCTTGATGAAGTCTTAGAAATTGGTAGTCTTTATCGGGTGCTAATTGCTTCGACTAGCACGGCGATTACTTCATTTGATGCAACAGCCCGTGTAATTCGGGCAACCAAGGAGCAAGATGGCTCCTTGAGTGCTGGGTTAGAAATTGTAAGTTTTAATTAGTAAACCTTACAGATCAGGCCTTTCAGATAAAAGCCTTCTGGGTAGCTGCCAGCAATCGGGTGGTCGGCAGCTTGATTTAGTCGTTCCATGATCAACAAGTCTTTACCTGCATCAAGGGCTGCATCCGCAACCACTTTTTGAAATAAATTTTGTTCCATTAATCCAGAGCACGAGAAGGTAAGTAAAGTGCCACCTGGTTTTAAGATTTGCATCGCAATCATATTAATATCTTTATAACCACGGCAGGCACCGGTTAACTGCGCTTTGTTGTCAGCAAATTTTGGTGGATCCATAACAATAGTATCAAATTGCACACCTTCATCACGGTATTGGCGCAACAACTTAAAAACATCTTGTTTTACGAAATCAACTTTCGATAAATCAAGGTTGTTATGCTCAACGTTACGCTTTGCTGTATCGAGCGCTGGCTGTGATACATCAACGTTAGTCACGTGCTTACAACCACCACGCAAAGCATATAGCGAGAATGTACCTGTGTAGCTAAAGCAGTTTAATACCGTTTTGTCTTTAACAAAGCGCTCAAGGGCTGCACGGCTATCACGTTGGTCTAAGTAAAAGCCAGTTTTGTGGCCTTCAAGAATGTCTACTTCGAGTTTTAAGCCATTTTCTTCAATGATGACTGGCTCAATTGGTTCCTTGCCCCAAAGTATTCCCTTGATTGGCTCAAGGCCTTCTTTAGTGCGTACATCAACGTCTGAACGTTCATAAATATCGCAGCCCGGAAAAATAGTCATCAGTGCAGCAACAATTTCACCTTTATGGCGCTCTGCACCTGCACTAAGTAGTTGGCACACCAATACATTATCAAATTTATCGATAGTGATGCCTGGCAAGTAGTCAGACTCAGCAGCGCTTAAACGAAAACCCGTTAAACCGCCTTCGCTGATCACCTGTTCACGCGCAGCATAGGCACGGCGTAAACGTTTTTCAAAAAATGCTTGGTCAATTACTTCGTTTTGATCGAAGCTCCATACGCGAGCGCGAATTTGCGATTGCGGGCTGTAAGCTGCAATGGCTAAAAACTTGCCGTCATTGTCATAGATAGTGACAGTATCACCTAGTCCTGGCTTACCTTTTACTTTTTTAATGGCTTTTGAGAACACCCATGGGTGTTTTCTTTTTAATGATTTTTCTCGTCCAGCTTGCAGGTAAATAGCAGATGACATAGGGATTCTCGCGTCAAACAAAAGGGGGCATAGTTTAATGAAGCACTGGCAAACATACAATGAATGTTTTGAACAAATCTAGCAACCACGCTAAAGTAAGCATAATTTCAATCAGTAAATGGTGATAGCCAGTATATGCAGCCAAAAATAGACTTTGCAGCGTTAGAAACTCAATGTCGAGACTTTATTTTGTCTTTACTCCATGCCGATGTCGCACACGATATTAGTCATATCGAACGAGTAGTGAGGGTTGCAAAACAATTGTGTATTGCCGAGCAGGCAGAAATGGCCGTGGTGTTACCCGCAGCTTGGTTACATGATTGTGTTGCGGTTGCAAAGAACCACCCAGATCGGGCAAAAGCATCGACCATGGCCGCAGACAAAGCGCTAAGTTTTTTAGCCTCAATTAATTATCCTGAGCAGTATTTTAGTGCTATTCATCATGCTATTGCCGCACATAGCTTTAGTGCCAATATCAAAGTACAAAGTGTCGAAGCGCAAATTGTGCAAGATGCAGACCGAATGGATGCATTAGGTGCAATCGGGGTGAGCCGCTGCATGAAAGTAGGGGGCTCAATTGGTCGCTATCTGTATCATAAAGACGATCCATTTTGTTTAAACCGCGAACCTGACGATACAAAATACACCCTCGATCACTTTTTTATTAAGCTGTTACACATTGGTGAGAGTATGAACACGCCATCAGCAAAAGATGAAGCCAAACGACGTACAGATTACATGCTCGATTTTTTAGAGCAGTTAAAAACAGAAATAGGTGAGTAACATGGCTATTCCAGCTTTGTGTGGTGTTGATCATTGCCACTTAAATGTTGATGACTTAGCGGCTGCTGTAAAATGGTATCAACAAGTACTTGGTTTTAATGTGATACCGGAACTTGCATTTTGGGATGAGGGAAAAGGCCCTTTAACCTTAGAAGATCAAGCAAAAACAATTCGTTTGGCACTGTTTGAAGCTGACGGTAGAAGCAAAGGTATTGCTTTTGGCGCAAATGCAACACAGTTTTTAGCATGGCTTGAGCATCTAGCTCAGCTTGATATTAAAACTGTTGTTGCCGATCATGGTGTTACTTACTCAATGTACTTTAAAGATTGTGCTGGTAACAGCCATGAAATAACCTCTCATGATTATGAAGCTATAAAATCAGCTCTTACCTAAAGGTTTTAATAAATGCACTTTTCATAGTGTATTTTAACCTTCATGCCGCTTCGCCTTATAAAAATCAAGCAATACATTTTTCACTATCCTTCATACGGCTTTTTCACTCATTTTTACGTTGTTATTAACTTTCAATTTGTTTCATTTTATGTTTTTTATTTGCGATTCTTTCGTTTTTGAACCTTAATTACTCGGTGGTTTATATTTTTTGGTTCTTTATTGCTACTAAAGGATAAGTCCACAGAATCTAGAAATTAAGTTTTATCACTTACAGGAGCTAGCATGAGAAAAATGACAATAAAATTGGCAGTAGTCGGTATGTTGAGTAGTTGGAGTGCCCAAGCTAATACGGTTGAAGACAGGGCCGCGTCGATTTGGTTTAACTTTAATGATGTAGGTCGCGGTAACACGATCATGCAGGATGTGTATGTGCCTAGCAATGGACTTACTAAGTACACCTACTATTCAGTGCTTAACTGGAATGCGGGCATGGAAGGTGGGGGCTATGCTGGCATACAAGATCACCCTGATGGCCGCAATTACATATTTTCCATATGGGATCCGCGCAGCTCTTCAAAGCCAATTGTAGCCCGCTATCTTGGTCATGGTACGGAATCTGAAAATTTTGGCGGTGAGGGTACAGGGCTAAAAACATGGAACTTTGATTTAGGGTGGCAAGCTAACCAATGGTATACCTTAGTGGCAAAGGCATGGCCGGTAGGTTCACATACTCATTTCGGCTATTGGGTGCATGATCAGGCTGCTGGAGAATGGTCGCACTTGGTGACCATGGATTACCCTGTAGCTGATGTACGTTTTGAAACGACAACAGGGTCATTTGTTGAAGATTGGTGGTATAGCGGCGAAAACGCGAGAACTGTGAGGCTCAAAAATGGCCATAAAAAGCTCGAAAATGGTAGCTGGATTGGCTTTGATTCTGCAAATTTTAGTGTTGTCCAACACCAACCAAAACGTAATTACGACAATAACTATGATGCAAGCGCAAACCCAAGTTATTTTACTATGACAACTGGCGGGACAACCTCACCTACGTTAAGTATTAGCAATCAAACCTGTACGGATGCATATGGTAACTTGACAGCGTTTTGCGGGAGAAATTCACTTTTTCCGTTAACAAGAAACAATGTAGCGGATACCCCCAATCAACCTAATATTGAGTTCACCATCACTGATGCCACTACGCGAAGCGTAAGTTGGCAAGTGCCGCAAACGAGCACCCCTCAATTTAGCTATTCTGTGATGATAAACAACGTACTCGTTGCATCAGCAAGCCAACCAGAAAAGCGCCAAGTAGATATTATTGCGAGTGAAAATGACAACGTTATCATTACCCTCGAAGATATTTTCGGTCGAACAGTTTCGCACTCAGCGACTGTCACGATTGATAATACGTCAGCACAACACTACCTGATCGACAGCGCCACATTGACGGTAAGTTCTAACTCGCAATCAGAGCCTTATCATGAATTGGCAAACGCATTTGATGGAGACAAAACCACGCTGTGGCACACCAGTTGGTCAACTCCACAAGTGCCTAGTTACCCTCACGATGTCATCATTGATCTTGGTAAACACTATGAGTTGTCAGAGCTTCATTATACGCCACGCGCTGTGGGCGAAAATGGATCAATTGCAGACTATGAAGTGTATGTAAGTCATGATGGTGTAACCTATGATGAATTAGTTGCTGCGGGTACTTGGGATGCCAGCAAACAAGGCAAAGTGGTTGCACTTAATAATACGCAAACGCGCTTTATAAAATTGGTTGGCTTGTCAGAAGTAAACGCGAATGTATGGGCTAGTGCGGCAGAGATTGAGCTATATCACACTGGAAAACTTGATAGTTCGAGCTTTGTTGTGAGTAGCGACTCGCAGGCAGAGCTTGGCGAAGAAATTATCTACGCCTTTGATAATAATCCAGCCACCATTTGGCACACGAATTGGTCTGGCAGCACAGTGCCTGAGTACCCTCACTCGGTTGATATAGACTTAGGTAACCCGCAAAGCTTTTCAAAAATTACCTATCTACCAAGAACCATTGGCGTAAACGGCACTATTGCAGACTATGAGGTGTATGTGAGTGACGATGGTATCAACTTTGGCTCACCCATCGCTGTTGGTACATGGGCTGCGAATACGCAAATCAAGCAAACACAGTTTGCACCTGTTACTGCACGGTATATTCGTTTAGTCGCACAAAGTGAAATTAATGGTCGCATTTGGGCAAGTGCAGCAGAGATTGCTGTTTATAAGTAATTGATACCATATAAGAGATAAGGGCTCAAAAGAGCCCTTATCCAACATTTTAATTTATGTTAACTCCTTGCAGAGTAAAGCTATATTCATACTCTGAGGCTGTCAGCGTGTATTCTGGCAGTGCTGTTGTATGCCAACTGTTAACGCCGCCAACACCCATTTGCCCATAATCAATATTCAGTGAAACGAGTGGACGAGGCTGAAGTTCACCGGAATGTGTTTGGCTTCGTCGCATGCCGGGGTCTAGATCACTGATCCTGTAGTGTAAAGCACTCATACCAAAATGAGGTGCACCAGTAATTTTTAATCCTACACCTTGTTGATTGGTCAAGTGAATCCAGCGTACTTGCGTTTTATAGCCACTTTCTTGCGGTCTGATGTAAGGGTGATATTGCTGTGACACTTTAGAGTGATATAAACCAACATGTGCTGCGGTATGTCGATCACGATAATTTTCCTGTGGTCCCCGTCCAAAGTAGGTAATATTGTTAAGCTCGGCAAATAATTCCAAGTTCATACCGACGCGAGGGATCATAGGCATATCTTGCATAGATGAACTGAACTTGTAATCGACCTTTACTTTGCCATCAGCTGTGATGATATAAATAATATTTAATTTTCCAGAAACATCTGGCACATCAAACTCAGTGGTAACAACAACTTGGTTTTCAGCTTCTACTAAAGTGAATTTTGTACGCTGTTGACGGTCTGAGGCGTATTTCCAAACCCTTAACTTATCTTGCCAATTTCCGCCGAAGTCATTATCAGTAGGAGCGCGCCAAAAGTTGGCTCTGGCAGGTGTTTTAATTAATTCAACCTCGTTAAAGCGATAGCCTGTTAACTCTGCTCGCGCGTGATTAAATCTTACTACAAAGTTATTACCAATAATCTCGCTATCGGTAACGGTTCGATAAACATTGAGTTTTCTTAAATCAGTCTGTTGTTCTTTCGCACGTGCTGTTTGTACTAAAAATTGCTCTTTTGCGATTTCAAAACTTTTTCCTATTAGTGGCTCATCAAGCCGCGTCACTACACTTACATTCAAAAATACTTCATCATTGATTTCTTTTGGAGTTGAATAGTTAAGCGTGAAGTTAGCGGATTGCTGTGGTGGTATTTCAAGTTTATTGATGCGGCCTTCTTTAAACACCTTACCATTGCTCATCAATTGCCAATTTAAACGGTAATGGTTGAGGTTTTTGAAAAAGTTTTCATTAAATACAGTTAGCTCTTTGTCATTGAAAGAAAACAAAACAGATTGATGAACTTTTTTAATTTCATATAGAGCAGGTTCCGGTGTGCGATCAGGTAAAACAATACCATTTAAAAGAAAATTACCATCTGAAGGAGTGCCTGGAACACCAAAATCCCCACCGTAAGCATAGATAGTTTTGCCCTCAGAGGTGGTGGTTTGTATACCTTGATCAACCCAGTCCCAGATAAAGCCACCTTGTAACTTGTCGTACTTACGTATTTGATGCCAAAAGTCAGCAAAGTTACCCACACTATTGCCCATAGCATGCGCATACTCACTCATGATCATACTGCGCTCAGGGTTTGACTCGGCGTATTCTTTTAGATATTGCGGAGTAGGGTATTGGGGGACATAGAGATCGGTATTCCATTCAAAAACAGCGCGTTCGTACTGGATAGGACGAGATGGGTCACGAGATCTTACCCAGTCATAACCATGATAAAAATTGTAGCCATTACCAGCTTCATTGCCAAGCGACCAAATGATTACTGAAGGATGGTTTTTTGAACGTTCGACCATGGCCGAAATTCGTGCAAGATGGGCTTTTTTCCAGTCGGGGTTATTTCCTAATGTGTGGCCCTTTGCCAAATTATAATACATGCCATGTGATTCAATATTGGCTTCATCAACCACATAAATGCCGTATTTATCGCATAATTCGTACCAGTAAGGATCGTTAGGATAGTGAGCGAGTCTCACGGCATTAATATTGAATTGCTTGAATAGTTTTATATCCAATTCCATGCTTTCTCGGGAAACGGCATGCCCTGTAATAGGGTCATGCTCATGCCGGTTGACCCCTTTGATCAAAATAGCTTGGCCGTTAATAAGCAGTTGGCCATTTTTAATTTCTGAGGTTCTAAAGCCAATCTTTTTCTTAACGTATTGACTTAACAGCTTCTTATTATCAAAAAGTGATATGCTTAATTCGTAAAGAGTGGGCGATTCAGCAGACCAGGCTTTTATATTTTTAAATTGTTTGTTGAATTGAACTGTTTGGCTGAGCTCTTTTTTGGCTAAAGTTTGCTGGGTTTCGAAAATGATTTCATGGTTAGGATTTTTGAGCTGAATTTGCAGTGTCTGCTCTTTATTTGATGGGCTTAAATCAACAGCAAGGTTTAGATTTCCATCTTTGTAGTTATTAACTAAGCCGGCATTTACAAACACATCTTCAATATAATCTTTAGGTGTATAGTACAGGTATACATCACGCTGAATGCCGGAGATCCGCCAAAAATCTTGAGCCTCTAAATAACTACCATCGCTCCAGCGAAACACCTGAACTGCCAGTGTATTTGACCCTGACTTTACATAATCAGAAATATCAAATTCTGCAGCGGTTTTACTTCCTTGGCTATAGCCTATCTTATGTCCATTTACCCAAAGGTAGAACGCTGATTTAACGGCGCCAAAATGTAGAATTACTCGCTTATCAGTCCACAGTTCATCTAAATTAAATGTTCTACGGTAATGGCCAATTGGGTTGTCGTGTTGTTGAATAAAAGGCGGGTTTTTCGCAAAAGCGTAGGGGTGGTTAACGTATATAGCACGATCATAACCTTGCAACTCCCAATTTCCTGGCACTTTGATTGTTGACCAATCACTATCATTAAAAGTAGGGCTCTCAAAGTCTTTCAATCTTGATGCGGGGTTCTTAGATAAATGAAAACGCCAGATACCATTTAAATTCAAATAGTTTTGCGCTTGATCTGGCGCTTGTAAATTTGCAACGGTGTAGGGAAAAAAGCTTGCCCTAGCGGGTAATTTATTTATTCCGACAACTTTTGGATTTTCCCAATCATTGCTAAGTGCTGCAAAGGCAAAGTTAGACCAAAGACAGACGATTAACATTCGTTTGATTAAACTAACACGGTTATTTATTAAGTTAATCATAAATTGATTCACCTTAATTTGTTTCATAATATTTCAAATTAGATTATCAGCCTTTCAAAATATTTCAAATTCACTTTGTTGTTTTATTTGTAAAAATTAAAAAGAATCATGTTGAAGTTGAAAGTCCAACTCTTGTCAGTCAAAAATGGCTGCTTCAGCTGATAATAGATTCAATTTTGTTACTTTATGCTTATCCTGCTTCTAGTGAGGTACCTTACTTACGTAGTTCCTTTTTCGAAGACTTTCGATTTAAGTCCAAATATTTTCCCTTTAGTTCCATATTGATTGAGTGTTGATTTTTAACTAGTTTTTTATCTAGCGATAAAAATGCGACCATTAAATTAAAAGAAAATGAAAGTTTTATTGTGTTTTCTATTGATTTTTTTCTTTCGAAAGGTGTAAATTAATTGTTATACATCTACAGATGTTCTTTCATGGAATAACTAATTCGGAGAAGTGCAATGGTAAATTACAATAAGAAGTACCTAAGCTTGCTCATAGGTTCGATACTTTCGACCTCCTCAGCAGTCGCATTAGCGGCAAATGAGCAAGACCCACAACTAAAAGAGACTGACGATGATGCTGTTGAGGTAATTGAAGTTCGCGGTATTCGTAACAGTTTGAAAGAATCTTTATTTATTAAGCAAAACTCAATACAGGTTGTTGATGCAATTGTTGCTGAAGATATCGGTAAGTTCCCTGACCAAAACGTAGCCGAAGCATTACAACGCATTTCGGGTATTACGATTACGCGTAATGCCGGAGAAGGGCAAAATGTCACAGTGCGTGGTTTAGGTGGGGACTATAACATTACAACCATAAATGGCCGACGTATGGCTTCAGAGCATAGCAGCCGTGACTTTAATTACGACTTGATTGCAGCTGAGCTGTTAGGTGGCGTTGAAGTATATAAGTCTCCCGTTGCACACACTCAAGAAGGTGGAATTGGATCTGTTATCAATATCAAAACACGTAGACCGATGGATTTTGATGGCTTCACGGCATCAGGTTCTATAAAAGGTATTTACGAAGATCGAACCGAAGATGTAACACCTCAAGCTTCATTTCTATTAAGCGACACGTTTTTCGACGACACATTTGGTGCCCTTTTCACTGCAGTTTATTCTGAGCGAACTTTAAGGATCGACAGTTATGAAGGTGAAGGCTTTTGGAATGAAACAACGGAGTCAGATATTACGGTTCGCCAAGATGTGAATGGTGATGGGGCATTTGATCCGTTAGTTGATAACGAGTGGGGCTCAATCATACCGGGCTATATGCGTTATGGTAACCAAGAAGATACTCGTGAGCGTATTGGCGGAAGTTTAGCATTACAATGGATCCCGAACTCTGACTTTGAAATGAATTTTGATAGCATTTATTCATCATATAAAACGGATGCAACAGAGTCGCAAATTTCGTTTGTTACATATGATGAAAGTTGGACCGAAGGCATACCTGGCGTTAAAGATGTTGGTTTTAATGATGAGGGTTTAGTTAATAAAATGACTTTATTTGGTACTGGAGCGATGGCTGAAATACTTAATGTATCGTCGCCTCGAGTTACCGAAACGTATCAAGTTGGTGTGAATGCAAAATGGTTTGTTGCTGATAACTTTAGTGTTGCATTCGATGTTGCGCACTCGAGTTCAGAAAATAAAAATGATGGTCACAATAGATACATTGTAGCACGTGGTTTTGTTGATGAAATTATGCTAGATAAATCAGGTAATAACCTTTTACCTGATGTATCAATTTCTCCTAACTTAACTGCGAACTCTCCTTTTGGCGCCCACTACAGTTATAACAGTGGAACAGGTGTTAAAGATGTCGTAAATGAACTTCGTATTGACGCACAGTGGATGCCAAATGTTGATTGGATCAAATCAATCGATTTTGGTTTAAATATTGGCGATCAAACGAAGACCACAAATGTTAATTCGTCAGAAAATGCCAGTGCATTTAGTAATGCTGGAGCGCAACTTGATTCTGAACGTTATGATCACTTCAGCGTAGATTACTCATCAGTTGAAAATATTAACGGCTTTGACCTATTTAGACTCCCTGAAAGTGTGTTAATTGATGGTGACTTTGAGAACTTCTTTAAAGGTGAACCCGGTCAGCACCCTAATCCGTGGCCTCGTTTTGACTACGATGAGTTATTCGCATTTTATGAATCTATTAGTCCGGAAGCTGCTAATCAGTTAATTAAAGCGCTTCCGCGCCCTAAAGACTCATATGAAGTAAATGAGCAAACCAATGCAATTTACGCATCCGTGAATATAGAAGACAAAGTTTTTGGCTTTCCTTATGCTTTAAATTTAGGTGTTCGGGCTATTGAAACAACTGTAGGTAGCCAAGGTTATTCACTTAATTTAGACAAAGTTGTATTTGTTCCTGATAAACAAGGTAATCCAAGCTACGAAGGTAAAGTTGAAGATTATCAGGATATTGTGGAATTTGAGGATACGTATACGGATGTATTACCAAGTTTAAATCTAAAACTAAATTTAACAGATACTTTATTACTTAGAACAACAGCTTCAAAAGCAATTACTCGCCCAAGTATCCAATCACTCAAGGCTTGGAGTTACATCAACTTCAATAAAATGGAATATCACGCCTCAAATCCTGGACTCGAACCGCTTCGTGCTAATCAAGCAGATTTAGCTCTTGAGTGGTATTTTTCTGAGAACGGTGCACTCACTGCTGTTTATTTTTATAAAGATATCGAGTCATTTGTCATAAATGGTGAAAATGGATCAATAGATATCAATGGAGAAACCTTCAAAGTACAGTCATCTATCAATGGTGACGGTGGAGGTACCATTGAAGGTTATGAGATTGCCTATCAGCATGCCTTTACGGAATTACTACCAGCGCCATTTAATAATTTAGGGGTGCAACTTAACTACACCTATGTTGACTCAGGGTATGATCAGGTTCCTCAAGATCATCCTGAATACGACTTTAGAAGCCTTGGTCTTCCTTATCAAGGAATGTCCGAGCATTCTTATAACGCAGTCGTGTACTACGAGACGGATGACTTTCAATTACGCTTTGCCTATAACTGGCGCGATGAATATGTTGCAAATGCAGATGCATGGGGTGGCCCGCAGTGGGTTGCAGACTATGGCCAGTTAGACTTCAGTGCTAGTTACGATATTACTGAATCAATCAATTTAAATGTTTCAGGTAATAACTTAACCAATGAACGTGGCTGGCATTATATCTCTCGCTCTGATCAGGTTCATAAACTTGATAGTGCTGGGCGCCTATTTACCTTTGGGGTTAATGTCAGGTTTTAATAGCAGTAGATAAATTCACGGCAATAGTTGTATTGCCTAATTTAAAAAGAATAAATATAAGTGAGTAAATTTATGAGCTTAACAAATAAATTATCTGTGCTCAGTATTGCGGTAATAACAGCAACACTGTTCGGTTGCGGGACCGAAGAGCCTGAAGGCTCAGTTGGATCTACAGGAAAGCAAGTTGTTGCAACCCCGGGATCGATTGATCGAGCCCCTTCAGTATGGTTGCGCTTTAATGATAACGCGGCTGGGGACATCATCATGCAAGATGTGTATATTCCGGCAAAAGGTTTAACACCATATACATACTATTCGGTTCTAAATTGGAACGCAGGTATGGAAGGGGGCGGTTATGCTGGCATACAAGATCATCCCGATGGCCGTAATTTTATATTTTCTTTGTGGGATCCTTCAAATGGTGAACTTATCACTGCACCATATCAAGGTGCAGGTACTAAAGTAGAGAACTTTGGTGGCGAAGGTACAGGGTTAAAATCATGGAATTTTGAACTTGGATGGCAGCCTGATCATTGGTATACGCTGGTGGCTAAAGTTTGGCAAAAAGATGGCCATACGCAATTTGGCTATTGGTCAATGGATAAAGAAACGGGTATTTGGACACATATAGTCACCATGGATTACCCAGTTGAAAATGTCTACTTTAATAGCAATACAGGCTCGTTTGTAGAGGATTGGCTGGGGACGGGCGATCAAACCCGCACTGCATTATTTACCGCTGGTCATAAACGTCAGTTGGATGGTTCTTGGGCTGGGTTTACTAAAGCAGATTTTAATGTCATTCAAGAGGAAGCAACTGCAGCATACAATGAAAGCTATGATGCGACATCAACAAGTGAATATTATCGGATGAGCTCTGGCGGCAGTATTTCTCCTGATGAAATTGAAGCAGCAGATGTTTTATCTCGTCCTTATTCTTCTTTCTCACCGCAAAATAGCCCTTTGGCAGCAACGATTGACTCTATTGATACTCAAAGTATTCGTTGGTCAATTCCGGCAACATCTACGCCTATGTACAAATACACGGTTATCGTCAATGGTGAGGTAGTTAGTAGCGGGCAAGATTTATCAGCGCGTGAAGCAAGTTTCAGCGCGATTGCGACAGATGCTGTCGTTGAGTTACAACTTGAAAACATTCTTGGCAAAGTTACTAGTTATACAGGCACTGTAGCGGCTGGACTTACAAATAATGATGATACAGTACTTTTTGATACTGAATCAGAGCCTTTAATTAGTGGTGAAGCTATGACAATTGACGCAATGAGTAAAGGAGAAACGCGTCTGTATGAGGTCATGGCTATAGATTCTGCAAATAAACTAACCGTAGAACTAAGTGGTAATGCTGGTGATGCAGATATTTATGTCACTGCAAAAGAAGCTGCTAACCCTGATAATGCAGAATGTATCGGCTATGGTGGCACGAGCAATGAAACTTGCATCGTTGCTGTAAATGTACGTAAAGAGACGCCTTATACAATCCTTGTTGTTGCACGCTCTGATGTTGAGGGTTTGAGTTTAACTGCTACACATGATGGCGAAGAAAATGGCATGCTAAATAGTGCTAATTTTGTAGTCACGGGCAACACACCTGCACAACCGGGTAATGACTTAAAATATGCCTTTGATGGCGATGATTCAACCATGTGGCACACCTCTTGGGGTGATGATATGCAAGAGTATCCTCATGAAGTTGTTATCGATTTAGGCGAAACAGTTGATGTAAATCGCTTTGAATACACGCCACGCCAAGACGGCGGACGCAACGGAACGATTGTTAGCTTTGAAATTTATGTTTCAGAGTCGTCAGTTGATTATGGTGAAAAGGTTCATTCAGGTACCTGGGCTGATAACACTAACTTGAAGCTAGAAGTCTTTGGCCCAGTAACAGGTCGATTTGTTAAATTTATCGCTTTAGAAGAGCGTGGTGGTGGTGCATGGGCTTCAGCTGCTGAGCTGCGAGTCGGCATTGATGATGGCAACGTATATGAACCTATTGATGGCTCAGGCACAGGTGATGAAGATGAACCTGTTGAAGAGCCTGCTACTGAAGCGGTCGAAGTAAATAGTACGCTTTTAGATAATACGACATTTAGCTACTCATCAACATCTCCTGCACAACCAGGCAATGAGTTGGCGCTTGCTTTTGATGGCCAAGATGACACGCATTGGCATACCAATTGGGATGATACATCCGTTGTTTATCCACATGAGGTGGTCATCGACTTAGGTGAGAATTATGCTGTCAATCGCTTTGATTATGCGCCACGAGATGGTGGCGGTAATGGTACAGTTGTGCAGTATGAGTTATATGTAAGCGAAGATGAGCAGGCTTTTGCTGACGAACCTGTATCAAGTGGCAGCTTTGCTGATAATGGCGATGTTAAAACGGTGACGTTTAATGATGTAACAGGTCGTTTTGTTAAGTTTGTTGCACTCGCAGAACGCGGTGGTAACCCTTGGGCGGCAGCAAGAGAATTAAATGTGGGAGTTAATTTAACTCAAGCAATTGATATGAGCACAGTTTCTGCAACATCAAGTTCTGCTGCTGAGGTTGGAAATGAACTTGAGCTTGCATTCGATGGTGATATTGACACGCACTGGCACACTTCATGGAGTGACAGTTCAGTTACTTACCCACACGACGTTGTTATTGATTTAGGGCAGTCTTATGAGGTTGCTCAATTTGACTACACGCCTCGCCCAGGTGGCGGTAATGGTACTGTAGTTAAATATGAAGTGTACGTAAGTGAAACCGCAACTGAATTTGGTGAGCCTATTGCACAAGGTGAATGGGCTTCAAATGGTGATGTAAAATCAGCCATTCTTCCAGCGACAAATGGGCGTTACGTTAAATTTGTTGCTCTTGAGGAGCAAGGTGGTGGTGCTTGGGCATCTGCGGCAGAGTTCTCTGTACGTATAAATCCATAAACTGTTTTAAGGAGCACTATTCGTTATTACGGATAGTGCTTTTTTGTGGGAAAGAAAATGAACAATCACAGAATAAAAACGGCTGTTTTATCGCTTTTTTTGACCTCCTTGGTCGCATGTGGAAATCAGCAGTTACAGTTAGAAGATAAAAAGATAGAAACAACGCTCAGTATTCCAGTGGCAGGAAACAGTTGGATTGATAATAATATTGAGCTGTCAGATAAGCTGATAGACAAGAGTGGTGTGACCCATTGGTTTGCGGAACAAGGCAGTTTAAGCACTTATTTTTACACATCTAAAACAGGAGAGTTAGCCGTTTCTTTGCAAACCTTTGTGAAAGACAAACCTGCAACAATTGAAGTTTCGATAGCTGGGCAAAGCAAAATTGTAACAGTAAAAAATAATCAACCAATGAGCGTACCTGTTGGTACATTTAACCTTGATGAATTAGGTTATCAAAAGTTAACCATCACGGGATTAGAGCAAGCAGAAACGCTTTTACCAGCCATAAGTGAGATTAAAATCGGCGGCGAAGTGGCTTTAGGTAAAGTTAGTTATGTTAAAGATGACTTTTACTGGGGACGTCGAGGCCCTTCGGTTCACCTGCAATACTCGTTGCCTTCTCAAACGATGAATTACCCGTGGTTTTATAGCGAAATAGAAGTGCCAAAAGGAGCCGATGCAATAGGCTCGTATTACATGGCGAATGGTTTTGATGGGGGCTATTTTGGTATACAAGTAAACTCTGATAGTGAGCGCAGAGTGTTATTCTCTATTTGGAGTCCATTTTCAACAGATAATCCTTCATTAATTCCACCTGAGTACCGAATACAGACCTTAAAGCATGGTAAAAATGTGCATGTAGGTAAATTTGGCAATGAAGGCTCTGGCGGACAAAGCTATATGCGATACGATTGGAAAGCTGACACGCGATATGGTTTTCTAACTCACATTAGGCCAGTTGAAGGAACTGAAAGTACTGATTTCACAGCATACTTTTATGATCCTATGGTTGAAAAATGGCAGTTAATTGCAAGTTTCAGGCGCCCAAAGACGAGTATATATCATCAAGGCACCTATTCATTTTTAGAGAACTTCATACCTGGGGCAGGGCAATTTGAACGTCGTGCAATTTATACAAACCAATGGGCTAAACCTGAGCGAGGGGAATGGCAAGAAGTGACCCAAGCTAAATTTACTTACGATGCCACAGCCAAAAAAAATGCGCGTTTTGACTATCAAGGCGGTACGACAGAGAAAGGGTTTTACCTAAAAAATACAGGCTTTTTTTCCGCTCCCACTCCTTATGGCAGCGAGTTTGAAAGAAGCCCTACAGACATTCCTAAAATAGATCTTAAGTCTTTACCTTAGTAATAAAAGAGCCTCCAGATAGGAGGCTCTATTTATCGAGTGAATGTATTTTTTATTTCTATAATTGCATCCAGCTGACCTATAAATAAGTCGACTAACTGTGGATCAAAGTGCTTACCAGATTCAGATTTGAGAAGTTCGACAGCTTGGTCAACAGACCATGCTTTTTTATATGGCCTTGTTGAGGTTAGTGCGTCGAACACGTCGGCAATACTCACTATCCGGCCTTCAATACTAATCTCTTCACCTTTTAGTCCATAAGGGTAGCCGCTTCCATCCCATTTTTCATGGTGCTCAAGTGCCAGCTTGTGTGCTAGCTGTAATAAAGGCGAACTAGAGTTTTCTAAAATCTTCGCCCCGATTGTTGCATGTTGCTTCATATGCTCGAATTCATTTTCATCCAAGCGCCCAGGCTTCAGAAGCACGGCGTCAGGAATACCGATTTTACCAACATCATGCATCGGTGCTGCTTGTCTTAGTTGCTCAGCTTGAAATTCAGTCATTCCGTAGGCAAGTGCAAGTACTTTACTGTAACGGCTCATACGCGCAATGTGTTCACCAGTATCTGTGTCTTTGTATTCTGCTGCACGTCCTAAACGGTTTATCAAATCAATATGAGCGAGCTGTAATTGCTGTGCTTGCACTAATGATAAATGAGTTTTAACACGTGCTCGGACAATTGCAGGGCTGATGGGTTTTGTAATGTAGTCTACCGCACCTAGCGCAAAGCCTTCTGATTCATCTTGTTCATGTGATAAAGCCGTCACAAAAATAATCGGAATATGAGCGGTTTCTGGTGTAGATTTCAGTATTTCACAGACTTCAAAGCCATTCATATCTGGCATCATCACATCTAATAGAATTAATCTTGGCGGCTCATTCTTAATAAGTTGCAATGCAAGTTCACCTGATTTCGCAAATGATAAGCGGTAGTCATTGCCTAATACTTCACGCATTACTTTAAGGTTAGCGGGTTCATCATCTACGATAAGAATTCTTTCGCGCTCAATAAGTTCGCTCATGATTTCTCCTCACTTGCAGTTATTTCACGTTGCAATTTTTCAATCGCTTCCTGTGCAGCATTAAAATCAAAATTGTCAAAATGTTCACAAATTTCATTTATTTGCGATTTAAAAGCAGGCTGGGTGTTCGACGCCACTTGAGCCAAAAAGTCATCGTCAATTTCGGCATGTTTTGCGTGCTCTAGCAGTGTGTCTAAGGCTTTATTTAGCTCACTCGTAGGCATCATAGTAACTGATGTTTGTTCCTCTTGAGTTTTTGTTTCGGCTATTTTTGAGCGTAAAAAATGCCATTCATCTTCACATGCATGGATGAGTGAAATAAAACGAGTGCCTCTTAGTTCATTCTCTGCTTGAGAAAGTAAATGTAGCAGTTTTCCTAGCGCTAAATTCCCGGCAACGCCTTTTAAAGTGTGCAAAATTGTTTTCACCTCAGAACTATCAGTATTAAGCTCTTTTAAACGAATCATATTGGCATAATGATCAGATAAAAACGCTGCTATTTCTGAGTTTAGTTTTTCGCTACTTCCCCACATTTTCAGGCCTTTTGCATAGTTGATATGCTGCTTAGATTTATCTGGCTGTTGTTGAGATATTGTATTAACTTCTAACCCTAAAACCTTTGCTATTTCATGGTTAACTTGCTGAATATCAACGGGCTTATTAGCGAAGCCATTCATACCGGCTTGTTTTGCGGTTAATTTGTCTTGCTGTAAAACACTGGCAGTTAGGGCAATGATAGGGGTATTTTTGAGTTGTTGTTGCTGCTCTTTTTCTCGAATCACTTTACACGCTGTAATCCCGTCGCACTCTGGCATGTGTATATCCATTAAAATTACATCAAAGCTATTTTTTTCGAAGGCGCTGATAGCCTCTAAGCCATTCTTCGCTTTTGTAACAACATGACCAGCTTGAGAAAGTAAAATATTCAGTAACTCGAGGTTTTGTTCTATATCGTCAACAACTAGAACTCTCAGAGGCGGCAGGTTTAAGATATTATTACTTAATTTATCAACTTTATTAATATCACCTTCTTTTAGAGGTAAAGAGAAAAAGAAACAACTTCCTTTGTTTTCTGTGCTCACAGCACTAATGCTGCCACCCATTAACTCTACCAGTTGCTTACTAATCGTTGTTCCTAACCCTGTGCCACCAAAACGGCGAGTCATAGTTCCATCAGCTTGCTCAAATGGCTGGAAAATTGCTTTTAGTCTATGTTTTGCGATACCAATGCCTGTATCTTGCACTTCAAAAAACAACTGGTTGTTTTGCGTTTTACTGATACTAATTGTCACAGAGCCTGTTTCAGTAAATTTAATCGCATTACCAATTAGGTTGTTTAATACTTGGCGAATACGCGAATCATCTCCAATGTATATTGGCGCAACATTTTCGGCTATTTTTAAATCGAGAAGTAAGTTTTTTCGTTTCGCTTCAAGCCAAAAGGTTGAAACGATATTATCTAGTAGAGCCTGCAAATTAAAGTGTTCAAGCGTGATATCTAATTTACCTTTTTCTAGCTTTGCGGAGTCGAGTACATCATTTAATAAATGCAATAATGACCTGGCCGAACTATTCACAGTAATTATATGCTTTTGTTGTTCTTTGCTAAGCGGGCTATCCATCAAAATATCACTAAAGCCAATTATAGCGTTCATTGGTGTGCGGATTTCATGACTCATATTCGCCATAAATGCTTGTTTGGCTTGTGCAGCGGCTTCAGCTTCTTGCTTGGCTGTCTTTAACGACTCCTCATATTCATGACGTGAGGTTATGTCGACTAGCACGCCATCTATCCATTTGTCGTTGGTATCTGGATTATGGTTAACTGTGCCTTGATCTAGTACCCAAACTGTTTGGCCATTACGGTGTTTAATTCTATATTCAACAGCGTATTGGTTAGAATTTGAGATGGCGTCGTCTAGGGCATCTGCTATGTGCTGCTCATCCTTGGAATTTATGATATCTGCAAATGCTACTTCGTTTGATGTGAACTCCTGTGCTGTGTAACCGGTTAATTCAAAGACTCGTGGGCTAATAAACAGCATCGTCCAGTTTTTATCAAGTAAACAACGAAATACAGCACCAGGTGTATTATTCATTAAGGTACGATATTGTAGTTCTTTTTCTTCTAGACTCTGTTGCAGGGCGCGTTGCTGAGTTAAATCAGTAATAAACCCTACGAATAGAGTCTCTTCACCTGGTTGTTTCACTTCTCCAAGGCCAAGACGAATAGGAAATAAATGGCCATCTTTATGTTTTGCGCAAACATCTCTGTTGATGCCAATTACTTTTTTAAGCTCATGATTGCCACTATTTAATAAGTAATCATCATGATGTGCAGCAATTTCGTCATTCATTAGAATTTTAACGTTTTGTCCGAGAACTTCCTGTTGCTGCCAGCCAAAAATAGCTTCTGCAGATTTATTAAAGCTTAAAATTTTTCCTTTAATGTTAATAGTCACAATGCCATCAATAGCTGTACTTAAAATAGCATCTAAACGAGATTCTTCGGCAGATTTCTCCACCAACAGCATACGATAGCGAACCATTCCATTGATAATGCCAACGAGTGCAGTTAATAAAACGGTGGCAAACGCGACGCAAATAGCAATAAGTTCAATATGTGATGTATCAACTTTATCGGATAAGAGGGGCGAAGTCGCAACAAAGCGAGTCGCAGCCATTCCCATGTAATGCATACCGGCAACGGCAAAACCAAGAATAATGCTGCAAATTATTCTACTTTGAAAGTTAGATAAACGCTTAAAATGGTCACTCAAATGAAAGCGAGTGTATAAGCCTATGAATGACAGGCCAACAGCGACAACAATAGATGCAGCGAACCACCAAGGGTCATAACGTAACAATGGACTCATTTGCATCGCAGCCATGCCTGTATAATGCATGGTGCCAATACCTGCACCTAATAATACAGAACTGACTAGAAGCTTTAACGTTTTTGGGATCTGGGTATTACCCTTGCGCCGAAGAAAAGAAAATGCTGTTAAACACGCGAAAAATGCCGGTACAAACGAAAAGAATGTTAAAGTCGGATCGTAGTTAATTGTTGTGCATAGTGAAAATGCCAGCATGCCAATGAAGTGCATACTCCAAATACCACCAGATAAAACCAGTGCGCCAGTACCATTGGCGAGTTGACGGTAAGAATTAAAGTTAGTTTTATTTGCAAGATCAATAAGGTGTAAAGAAAAATAAGCGGCAAAGACGGCCGTGGTAATCGACAAAAGGACTAGAGTCGGGTCGTAGGTACCGTTTATTAATAAATCTGAACTTTGATCAGTAAGAAAAAATTCTGCTAGCATAGAATAAGTTAAAGGCTGCATGTGCTTTCAGTCTAATACAATTTAAAATTTATTAAGAGTAAAAGATGTGAAATTAATGAATTTAATTATTTTATATTAGCTATAAATGCTTAGTTTTAAATTCATGTTTTTTATCCATCACTTTTTATCAATAGATACTGTTAACGCGTCATGCGTTTGACGAATACGACAACGAATAAAGCGAGTGAAAAGCTCCCACAAAATGCTTCAACTGCTGCAATAAATCGAGAGAAACCAATAGGTGTTATGTCACCGTAACCTAGAGTCGTAAAGGTAACAACACTAAAATAAATGCTATTTAGAAATGCAAATAAATTGTCTTCAATAGAGTTAGAAAAATCTAATCTTATTAGCGTATCTTGATAATTCACCCCAAATAAAAAATAACAGAGTGCACAACAAATAATAAGCGACAAACTAAAACGAATGACATTCTCAGGCTTTTCGCCATAGCCGCATAACATATCGATAAAGCTTGAAGTTATTTGTTTACTTGAACCTTTAGGGTATTGCGCATGACGCATGCGCAATTCTTTATAAGTAAAGTTACCGGCAAGCTCAAATAGTCCTTGATTTTCAGAAGCTTTTCTTAAATTACGGTATATTTCTTCAGATTGTTCGAATAAGTCTCGTGCTTCTGAGTTGTGCTTATTCTTGCGGGCTTTAATGGCCGCCGTTTCTTGCAGTAATTGGTCGCCTAGCTCGATATTATCAATTCTGCTGTCGTTGAGTTTGATACCTAATAAGTTGGTATTTCTTAAGTCACAGTAATGCAAACTAGCACTGTGAAGGTTAGCTTTCATTAGTGAGGCATTAGCAATCTTATTATTAAATAAATGAGCGCCCGTTAAATTTGCTCGATAGAAGTTGCAGTAAGAAAGGTTATAGCCCTCTTCATCATCCTGTTTGATTAAGTTAAGCCCAGAAAGATTTGCTCGCTTTAATTGTAACCCTTCTAGTAAGCCTCCTTTTTTGGCATAGCGTTCTAATTTTTGGGTTAGATCTAGCCCTGATTTATCAAATTTACTATCATGCCAAAAGCAAAATCCAGAGCCCATATCTGTTTCTTGGCACTTGTTACCTGTTGGTGAGGTATAACTACAACATGGTTTGTCAGGCATAAGGATGAAAACTTATTTGTGAGTCATCTTTATAGATTAGCAGCTATTTAGCAGGGTAAAATGGAATCTCTCATTTTTTTATTAATTGAATTGGCTTACTTTTGTTGGATTACACCCTAAAGCGCAGTAAACGCAGAACAACCGTGGCAATTAAAGTTGCTGAGCAGAAACTCACTGTTTATGCGCCTTTTTATGTTCCACAAACTGAAATAGATGCCTGGCTAAACACTAAGCAAGATTGGGTCGCTGAACAAATAGCAAAGCAATCTATACAAGCTGAGCATCGCCAATTGCCATTAGTAAACGCCACTATTAAGTTGTTTGGGCAAAACGTCCCGATAGTATTCGGCAAAGGCCCGAAAAACACTTGGCATCAAGATGCGCGGCATCAGCTTACCTTACTAATATCATCACGTGTCAAACATCAAGAGGCTAACTACCTCGCTTTGCTTGAGCAGTTTATGCATGAAAAGCTTGAGAGCTATATCGAAATGCGAGTGCATGATTACTGCTTGCAAATGTCTGAGACGTTGCCTACAAAGCTTAAAATTCAACATTATAAACGTCGCTGGGGCAGTTGTAACAAACGCCGTGAGCTGACTTTTAATTTACATTTAGCAAGTGCGCCAACCTGGGTGATTGATTATGTAGTTGTCCATGAGCTTGCGCATCTTTTACATATGAATCATAGCGCTAAGTTTTGGCAACGTGTGAGCCAGTTTTATCCAGACTATAAAAAAGCAGAGCAATGGTTAAAAGCGAATGGGAGCAGTTTGAGTTGGTAGATTAAGTTAGCGAGAGTAAAGCTAGAAAGAGTAAAGCTAGAAAGAGTAAAGCTAGAAAGAGTAAAGCTAGAAAGAGTAAAGCTAGAAAGAGTAAAGCTAGAAAGAGTAAAGCTAGAAAGAGTAAAGCTAGAAAGAGTAAAGCTAGAAA
>NZ_JACDWV010000010.1:0-438 GCF_016464105.1 Pseudoalteromonas sp. bablab_jr010
GTGAATTTTTGCCACGCTGTTTTGCCAAATTTAATCTCACTTTCTGGTTTTATATTTTCTGCGTATTTCCAAGGAAACTTAAAAATTTCAGGTGGATTGAGCTTTTTGATTGGTTTACCCATTAGTAAATAATCTAGTTGCTCATCATCGTTAAATTCTTTTAAAAGTTCATCATCTGCTTGGGTCATTTGCTTTAAAAATGATTTATCAACCCGATACCAAAAATATTTTGGACGACCATTCGCTTTATCAAACTCTACGGTTGTTTTATCAAACTCTCGATAATATTCAAATTGCGGGATATCGGCCAAAGGCTGAGTAACATCCATAAAATTTTGCAATAACTCCCAGTGCAAAAAAGCACAGGCTATTTGGTTACTATAAGTCTGTTCATAACGAATGTTTTTCTTATAATGCAGTAATGTAAAGCCTCTATTA
>NZ_JACDWV010000083.1:0-1314 GCF_016464105.1 Pseudoalteromonas sp. bablab_jr010
AATGTATGGTACGCCCCGTTTTGCAAGTTAATAACTAAAAATAACGGAGATGGTTTGCGCTAATGTATTCAGAGTCTATTAGAGACTAACATTAGTCCCAGCTCTACGATGAGATCTGCGCCAGATTGTCCTCAAAAACGAGAAAGCATTTTTCTTGCTGAACTGTCCACAAGGTCTTCAATCTGGTGGTCTAACCGTTTTGTCATCATTAATTATCATATGCAAACTGACTTAAACTCTAATTTCAAAAGGCTTCTTCGTGGTCATTACAGACCAAGCTATTCTTGCTATTTTATTTGCTAAAGCTACAAGCGCCACATTAAACGGCTTTCGACATTTTAAATCTATCAACCATGTTCCAAAGAACTTTTCTGCTGTTTTATCTCGCCACATAACGGCACGAGCTGCGTGAATAAATAACTCTCTAAGCTCCTTATTCCCTCGCTTAGAAATACCTAGCATTCTGGGCTTTCCTCCCGTTGAATATTGAAATGGCACTAACCCCAGCCAAGCGGCAAAATTACGTCCATTATCAAAATCCTGTGGACTACCAACTGCTGATATACAGCATGATGCAGTCATAGGTCCAACACCTGGAATTGTTTGTAATAACTTAGCTATATCGTTTTCTTTATTTAACGCTAATAACTTATCTTCTTGAGCTTTAATCCACACATTTAGTTGATTGTAATATTCATATTGAGTTGTTAGCTCTGCAATCAATAGCGGTGGCACACTTCATTTTGATCAGCTATCCATTGGGACAAGTATTTCATTTGATGATGGCCTCTCGGAAAGCTAAGTCCAAATTCCAGTAGTATCGAGCCAATTCGGTTCATACAGGCGGTTCTTTCTTTAATATAGCCAGAACGAACACGTCTAATAACGGTCCCTAATTGAGCTTCTTCTGTTTTGACTGAAACAAACCTCATGTTTGGCCTTGTTGCAGCTTCTGCTATCGCATCTGCATCAATGTAATCATTCTTATGGGTCTTAACATAAGGTTTTACATATTGAGCTGGTATTAGCTTAACCTCATGTCCAAATTGTTTGCATTTCCTTGCTAGCCAGTGAGCACCGCAGCAAGCTTCCATTGCAATAACTGTTGGTTCTTGGACAGATAGAAAATCGACTAACTTTGCTCTGGAGTATTTATGTCGAAATATTTCACGACCAGAATAATCGTGACCAATTAGGTGAAAGGTTGATTTACCTAAATCAATACCTATGACTTTTGCAACTGACATGATGGTTTCCTCCTGTAATAGCCAACACTATGAGTTTAGCTAATGGGTGGGGCGTACCATCTAATTA
>NZ_JACDWV010000084.1:0-46188 GCF_016464105.1 Pseudoalteromonas sp. bablab_jr010
CGCTTTATTATTCAAACGATTTGCTTTTGCTATATCAATATGAAGTACTAGATGAGTATGGTTACTCATAACTGCGTAAGCACAAACATCAATACAAAATATACGACCAAGTTGAAGTAGTTTCTTTTCAACCCAATCGCGCCTGTGTTCATATGAACGACCAGTTAGTGGGTCTTGCCCGCACAAAAAAGCGCGACGAACGCAGCGTGAAATGCAGTGATAATAAGGCGTGTTTGAAACGCTAATTAAGTTTCTACGTGGGGTTGCCATGCTCTTCTCCTCCATGAGTTGAACACTATAAGCTTAGCTGTAATTCCAAAAATTGAGAAATATTAAGTTGGATGTCTACATAAATTTAGTCTTTATATATGAAGCTCGGTTAACTCTTCAAATTTAAAATGGGTGTCTTAATAAATTAAAAAAGCTCAGCGGTGCTGAGCTTGCTTTAAATTAGGGTGTACTTTGCAAGTGAATGATTACGAAAATGCCTTTTCGCTTAGGAGTTCTTGCATTTGTTCGCGCATTTTAAATTTTTGAAGCTTGCCTGTTACTGTCATTGGGTATTCTTCAACAAAGCGGATGTGCTTTGGTACTTTGAAATAGGCAAGTTTATCTTTTAAAAAATCACGAATGGCATTTTCATCAAGTACCGCATCATCTTTTGGTTTGATCCAGGCGCACACTTCTTCGCCGTATTTTTCATCGCTAATACCAAATATGGCTGCATCTTGAATACCTGGATAGGTGTAAAGTACTTCTTCTATTTCTCTTGGATAAATGTTTTCTCCACCGCGAATGATCATGTCTTTTATCCGGCCAACGATAGCAACAAAGCCATCTTCGTCCATCACACCTAAGTCACCAGAATGTAACCAGCCGTCTTGATCAATTGTTGCTTTCGTTTTTTCTTCATCATTCCAATAGCAGCGCATAATTCCAGCACCACGGCTACATACTTCACCCGGTATACCAACTTTTTGAATATCACCCAGCTCGTCGATGATTTTCACTTCAGTATGGGCTAATGCACGGCCCACTGTGGTAACTTGTTTTTCGAGAGGCGAGTCGGTTTCGGTTACGTTATTTATCGGGCTACATTCAGTTTGGCCATAACCAATTACAACTTCTTTCATATGCATTAATGAGTGAACTTTACGCATAACTTGCTCAGGGCAGGTTGAGCCGGCCATTACGCCTGTTCGGAGGCTAGATAAGTCATAGTTTGCAAAATCTTTAAGCTCTAACTCGGCGATAAACATTGTTGGAACACCATGTAAGCCTGTACAGCGTTCTTTTTCAACAACTTCAAGGGTTGTTTTAGGGTCGAAAGAATCACCCGGAAAAACAGCGGTAGCGCCTTTACTTATACATACTAAATTGCCAAGCACCATACCAAAGCAGTGATATAGCGGTACCGGAATACAGAGTTTATCTTCATGTGTCAGCTTCATCGCTTGGGCCATCAAAAATCCGTTATTGAGGATGTTTTTATGGGATAAGGTCGCTCCTTTTGGATTACCCGTAGTACCAGAAGTAAATTGAATATTGATATCTTGGTCACAATGTAAAGTGGCCGCAATGGCATCAAGCTCCAGCTTATGGGCATCTGTAGCGCGCTGCATGATATCGCTAAAGCTAAACATGCCAGCAGCAGGTTCATCACCAATACGAATAATGTTTTTTAGGTGTGGCAGGGCGTTTAAATTTAATTTACCTGCTTGTGAATCTGCAAGCTCCGGTGCGAGCTCATTGAGCATGTTTATATAATTACTGGCTTTAAATTCAGTTGCTGTGATAAGTTTTGAGCACTCAACACTATTGAGTGCGTATTTCAATTCGCTTGGTCGATATGCAGGGTTAATGCACACCATGATTGCACCAATTTTAGCTGTGGCAAATTGAGTTAAACACCATTCGATATTATTGGGTGACCAAATTCCAACACGATCGCCAGGTTTAACGCCAAGTGATAATAATCCCATTGCTAACTGGTTAATCTGCTGCTGGTATTGTCTATAGTTTAATCGGATCTGTTGATGATGAACCACAATTGCGGGGTGATCAGGGTGATTGTCGACAATATTATCAAGGTACTGTCCAATTGTTTGTTCTATCAATGGAATGTCTGTACGGCCTTGATAATAGCTTTGAGTAAGTGGAAGCGCATTACAGTGTGTGTTCTTTGTCTGCATTGTATTCTCCGTGTCCGGTTAATTTGTTGTCATGGACTTGATGCAAAAGAATTGAAACAACCATTTAAGTTGATTTCAAAACATGCGTACCTGATTAACTAAACATAGATTGTCGACAAAGAAAAGCTTTATAAGACTAATGTACAGAGTGTAATTTTAATAAAGCAGAATAAAGAATGGGTTTTGAGGTATAAAAAAACGTGCCGTAGCACGTTTTTTTAAGAATAAGCAGCAATTAAGCTTTTGACTCATCTTGCTTATAAGTTTTACGCATGATGTACACGTAAGCACTAATGAATGCGTTTTCTTGGAATTTTTTCAGGCCTGTGTCTTCAAAATCAATAGGCACTGGGTTGCGCTTAAGCTGCTCTTTGATTTCAGTTGCAGATAAAATTTGCACATCTAAGCGTTCAATTAACTGAATAGCCGTTTCCATTTTGAAACCTTTTGCGCTGCCAGCAAACTTACCTTTAGCTTGGCGCTCTTTAATTGCTACAGAGTCAATTTGGTAATCCTCCATTAATTTTTTGAAATCAAATTGGAATTTACGCATTACTTCTGTGTCATTACCATTGCCTAAGGTAAAACGTGTTTGTCTGACATCACGTATATCAAATACGTCATTGTCTTTGGTTAAAATGCACAGCAGTACATCACTACCTGTAATTTCTACACCACATGTTCTCATGGTCTTTCTCTAAATAACTTAATTTGCGCAATTATAGCAATTAACGTTATGAAAAACAGGTGCTTTAAAAATGAATTTTAATAGAGATAACACCGTGGTCACTTACACTAATATCTTCGGTTAATTTACTTGGCGAAATATGCTTATCATAACTTTCGTAGTCGAGCACTTTAACTTTCGAAGCTTGGCAATCGGGATTAAAATGCGCTGAAGCAAGAATATAATCTAATACATTCCCTTTTCCTTGGTAATAATGGCTAAATGGTTTGTTTTTATTATCATAATATGAGCGGCTAAACTCATAGCTGTCGGTCAGACCAACAACGAGTTCGTTCTGTTCTATACAAGGTTCACAGCGAGTGGGGTGAAAGCCTTGAGTCATAAATGATAAAGTTGGGCTGGTAAGTACATCATTAAAGTCTCCCATAACAAGTGTTGCACATTGCATTTCTCGCTGCGTTTTCAGTGCATCATAATAGACAATAGACGCTTCTAATGAGCGGGATATTTGCGACTGCATGGTACCTACCGTTTGATGTAGTAACTGCAGGAGCGGATCTTCAAGGTTATGAATATTAAGAATGTGAGCCATTGATTGCACACGCTGTGACTTAAAATGAACAACATAAAAACAGACTTCACCAAAATCAGGTAAATCAATGATGCATTTAATCGGTGTGCGATTAAATTTGAACTCATTTTGATTGTTTAAGTACTCAAGTAATTCAGGGCATGGCGTCAGTGCATCGGCTGATTTAAACGGGTATTTACTCGCAATTGCAACTACAGGGTTGAATAACACTTGCGGATAGAGCGCATCATGGGACGGGCTATCGACTGTTTTAAAATAATCATAACCCGCTTCTTTACACTGCACTTCTAATGCGTGTTGACTAAACACTTCTTGAAATGCCACCACATCAGGGGTTGACTCACTTAAGAAATTAGCAACAAATAATTGTTTTTGCAGCCATTGTGTATTGTTATAGCGTTCATGTAATTGGTAAAACGAGTAGGGTGGCGCGGTATAATTTAATAAGTTAAATGTAGCAAACTTGAAAGAACGCGTGTTTGGCATTTTCATCACCCTAAAAGTACTGACTCATTAAGTATGAAATGAGTTAACTAATTGTCAATTTACTCTTCTAACTACTTGTATTTGAGCACGTGAGCAGCGACAATAGCCGCTTGTATTTGCGAAGACTCAGTAAATACAAGCTTAAATAGCAATGCTTATTCGTAAAAGCGTTGCAGAGTTACATAAAATTTTTTTAAAAATATTACATGTGATGCATTGTAGGCATCACCACTGTATTAAGGATTTATAATGCCAGTTATTACCCTCCCTGACGGCAGTCAGCGTAGTTTTGAAAACCCAGTAAGCACATTTGACGTAGCGAGCGATATCGGTCCAGGTCTTGCCAAGGCAACGATTGCAGGCCGTGTTAATGGTACTCGTGTTGATGCATGTGACTTAATCACCGAAGATGCGCGTTTAGAAATTATCACAGCAAAAGATGATGATGGTTTAGAGATTATCCGTCACTCATGTGCGCACCTTATTGGTCATGCAGTTAAGCAGCTTTTCCCTGAAGCAAAAATGGCAATCGGTCCGACCATCGATAACGGTTTTTATTACGATATCGACATGGAACACTCTTTAAGCCAAGATGATTTAGATGCTATCGAAAAGCGTATGCTTGAGCTTGCTAAAACAAACTACGACGTTGTTAAAAAGACCGTAAGCTGGCAAGAAGCACGCGATACTTTTGAAGCGCGTGGTGAAACATATAAAATGGAAATCCTAGACGAGAACATCGCGAAAGATGATCGTCCAGGCTTATACCATCACGAAGAATACATCGACATGTGTCGTGGTCCACACGTTCCAAACATGAAGTTCTGTCAACATTTCAAAATCATGAAAGTGGCAGGTGCTTATTGGCGCGGTGATTCTGAAAACAAGATGCTGCAACGTATCTACGGCACTGCATGGGCAGATAAAAAGCAACTTAAAGCGTATTTAAAACGCTTAGAAGAAGCTGAAAAACGTGATCACCGTCGTATTGGTAAAGCGCTTGATTTATGGCACTGGCAAGAAGAAGCGCCAGGCATGGTGTTTTGGCACAATGATGGCTGGAGCATTTACCGTGAACTAGAAGACTTCGTTCGTGAAAAATTACGTGAGTACGATTACGAAGAAGTTAAAGGCCCATTAATGATGGATCGTGGTTTATGGGAAAAATCAGGTCACTGGGACAAATACGCAGATGCGATGTTCACAACTGAATCTGAAAAGCGTGAATACGCAATCAAACCAATGAACTGTCCGGGTCACGTACAAATCTTTAACCAAGGTTTAAAATCATACCGTGATCTTCCATTACGTATGGCTGAGTTTGGTTGTTGTCACCGTAACGAACCATCAGGTGCATTACACGGCTTAATGCGTGTACGTGGCTTTACTCAAGATGATGCGCATATCTTCTGTACTGAAGAGCAAATCATGGATGAAGTTTCTGCATGTATCAAAATGGTTTACGACACATACGAAACGTTTGGTTTTGAGAAGATCGTTGTAAAACTATCTACTCGTCCAGAAAAACGCATCGGTGAAGATGAAATGTGGGATAAAGCTGAGCTTGCGCTAGCTGATGCATTAAAAGCAAACGACATTGAGTTTGATTACCTACCAGGTGAAGGTGCATTCTACGGTCCTAAGATTGAGTTTACACTTTATGACTGTTTAGACCGTGCATGGCAATGTGGTACTGTACAGCTAGACTTCGCATTACCAGGTCGTTTAGGTGCAACTTATGTTGCTGAAAATAACGAACGTCGTACACCTGTTATGATCCACCGCGCGATTTTAGGTTCAATTGAGCGTTTCATCGGTATTTTAACTGAAGAATACGCTGGTTTGTTCCCAACGTGGCTTGCTCCTAAGCAAGTTGTGATCATGAACATCACGGACAAACAAGCAGATTATGTGCAAGAAATTGTACAAAAATTAAATAAACTTGGAATTAGAGCCGCTGCTGACTTGAGAAATGAGAAGATTGGCTTTAAAATCCGTGAACATACGTTAAAACGTATTCCATATTTACTTGTTGTTGGCGATAAAGAAGTTGAACAACAAGAAGTGGCAGTACGCACTCGCACAGGTGAAGACCTAGGCAAATTTAGTGTTGATGATTTCATTGCAAAAGTAAGCGAAGAAATTAAAAATCGACAATAAATCATGAGCGTGTAGGGCAAAACAAACAGCCAACTACACGCTTTTTATTTTATATTCTTGGAGGATCGTACCATTAGAGGCGGCAAGAAAGGGCAACAAACAGCTCAAAAAAATCGTATCAACGAAGATATTACAGCTAAAGAAGTTCGTTTAATTGGCATCGACGGCGAGCAAGCTGGCATCGTGTCATTAAAAGAGGCGCAAGCTATCGCTGATGATGCGGGTGTAGATCTTGTAGAAATCAGTCCTAATGCTGAGCCACCTGTTTGTAAGGTTATGGACTACGGTAAGTTCATCTTTGAAAAAAGCAAAGAACTAAAAGAACAAAAGAAAAAGCAAAAGCAAATCCAGGTTAAAGAAATCAAATTCCGTCCAGGTACGGATGAAGGTGACTACCAGGTTAAGCTACGCAACTTACGCAAGTTCTTAGAAGCGGGTGATAAAGCTAAAATCACTATCCGTTTCCGTGGTCGTGAAATGGCTCACCAAGAAATTGGTATCGAATTATTAAACCGTGTTAAAGCCGATTTAGAAGATGTTTCACAAGTTGAATCATTCCCAAATCGTGTTGAAGGTCGCCAGATGGTTATGATGATGGCACCTATTGCTAAAAAGCAATAAACAGGGTATATTACGCACCGATTTTATTTCAGGTCTGCAAGTGACAGTTTACTGTTCACCTGAAATAACCGGTTATAAGTAAGGTTGCACTGCTTTTGTAGTGAGCCTTCACCGGATTATGGCAGTAAGTTAGGCCTTAAAAAGTAGAGCTATTTTTATATCTCTCGCCTGCTTGCTAATTTTTAAGCAATACATTTGGAGTTATTGCAATGGCTTACAAGCTAAAAACTCACAGAGGCGCGGCTAAGCGTTTCAAGAAAACTGCTTCTGGCGGTTTCAAGCGTAAACAAGCGCATCTTCGTCACATTCTGACTAAGAAAACTTCTAAGCGTAAATTACACTTACGTCCTAAGATGATGGTTCATAAGAATGACCATGGTCTAGTTTCACGTATGTTACCATTCGCTTAATAGGAGTCTTCAGAAATGGCAAGAGTTAAACGCGGTGTTATCGCACGTGCACGTCACAAAAAAGTTTTAAAGCAAGCTAAAGGTTACTACGGAGCACGTTCACGTGTTTACCGCGTAGCTTTCCAGGCAGTTACTAAAGCGGGTCAATACGCTTACCGTGACCGTCGTGCTAAGAAACGTACTTTCCGTCAACTTTGGATTGCACGTATCAATGCAGCAGCTCGTCAAAACGGTCTTTCATACAGCCGTTTTATCAATGGTCTTAAAAAGACTTCTGTAGAAATCGATCGTAAGATCCTTGCAGATATCGCTGTTTATGACCAAGTTGCATTCGCAGCGCTTGTTGCAAAAGCAAAAGAAGGCCTAGCGGCTTAATTTCGCTTTTCATAAAGTTTAAAAAGGAGCCTAGTGCTCCTTTTTTTGATCTTAATTAATATTCATAACTAACAACGATTTTGCATAGCGTATGTCGTTTGCTCCATTTTTTTGTTGAATCACCGCAGTTTACGCAATCCATTCAGATTAGTTGTTATAATTTCCCCAATATAGAATAAGTACCGCACTTGAGAGTGATATGTTTGCGAGTTTAGTGTTTTTATCTGCTGCAGTAACTTTAGACAGCCACTTACCCCCATTATTGCCATGGCAAGGCGATAGTGTGTCTTTAATGCAAGAAAAAGGACCTTTAACCACAGATTTTGAATTAAGCGAAGGCACTTTATCGCCTGATTATGCAGACACTATGGCGTTCGTAGATCGCCTTGTTGCCGCAAACCCAACACAATTCAAAGTAACGACTATTGCGACAAGCAGTGCGGGTCGTGCGGTTAAGATGTTAGTGGCGAATGAGCAAGGTTTGTTTGATGCCAAACAACTTGTTGCTGATACAAAACCAACCATCTTTATTCAAGCAGGCATTCACAGTGGTGAAATTGATGGCAAAGACGCCATGTTTATGTTGCTACGCGATATTGCAACAGGTAAACGCCGCGATATTCTTAGCAAAGTCAATATTCTTTTTATTCCTATTTTAAACGTTGATGGTCACGAGCGTAGTAGCCAATACAACCGAATTAATCAGCGTGGCCCAGTAGAAATGGGCTTTAGAACGAATGGTCTAAATTTAAATTTAAATCGTGATTACACTAAGCTTGATACACCCGAAGTACGAGGTGTGATGCAGGTTATTAATCAATTTAAGCCAGATTTATACGTGGATGTCCATGTAACCGATGGCGCTGATTATCAGTATGACGTGACCTACGGTTATAATCCGGTTTTTTCGAGTGAATCACCGAGTGTCTCACAAGCGCTGGATAATCTATTTAAACCTGTTATTGATGCCAAACTCGAAAAAGCAGGGCATATTCCTGGTCCACTTGTGTTTGTAATGGACAAGCGGGAATTTAAAAAAGGGTTAGCGGGTTGGGTGGCAACACCACGTTTTTCAAATGGCTGGGGTGATTTACGTTCATTACCGACTATCTTAGTTGAGAACCACTCTTTAAAACCTTATAAGCAGCGCGTATTAGGTACTTATGTATTTATTGATGGTGCCATTGATGCTTTAGCTGCAAACGATAAAGCCCTTAATGAAGCAGTTCAAAAAGAGCTCGATTTCAAACCTACGCAATTAGTTGTTGAACGTGGTTATGCAAAAGAGCCAGATACCATCGAATTTAAAGGGATCGCCTATTCAAGAACTGAAAGCGCATTGTCTGGGCAACCTGAAGTTAAATATTTAGGTGAAGCTAAAAACTATGACGCTTTGCCTATTTTTTGGCAAAAAGAAGTTAAAAAGACTGTTAACGTACCTGCTGCGTTTTATATTCCGCCGGCGTACAGCCAATTGGTAAGTAAGCTTAAATTACACGGCGTAGAGGTAACGACGTTGAATGGTTCTGTTTCTGAGCCATTAACGCAAGCAAGCGTTGCTGATTACTCATTTGCAAAAGCACCTTTTGAAGGACGTTTTCGTGTAGAGGCGACATTTGATTACAATACCGTAGAAAATGTCGATATGACCAGCTGGTACAAAGTCTCAACTGAGCAGCCATACTCAGAACTGGCTACACACTTACTACACCCAGAAGCACCAGATTCATTCTTTGCTTGGGGCGAGTTTAATACTATTTTTCAGCGCACTGAATACGTTGAGAATTACGCTTTAATGCCGTACGCACGTCAAATGCTAAAAGAAAAACCTGCATTGGCTTTAGAGTTCGATAAAAAAATTCGTGAAGATAAAAACTTTGCTAAAGATGCTGATGCGCGCTTGCATTGGCTTTATGAGCGTACACCGTTTTATGATCAAGGCTATTTAAAATACCCAATTTTAATGGCGTTTGAGCAGTTACAAAAAGGACAATAACATGAAAGTGAAAGCTGTTCCTGTTACTGGCTTTGCGCAAAATTGCCGCATTATTATTTGTGAGCAAACGAATAAAGCGGCCTTGGTTGACCCTGGTGGCGATGCTGAAAAACTTCAAGCAGAACTTGCTGCTTTAAGTTGCCAATTGGAGGCAATTTATTTAACACATGGTCACTTAGACCATGTCGGCGCTGCAAAGCAACTCGCAGAGCATTTTAGCGTTGATATCATTGGCCCACATTTAGATGATAAATTTTGGTTTGATGCCTTGCCAATGCAAGCGCAAATGTTTGGTTTTGCACCAATTACACCATTTTATCCAACGAAGTGGCTAAATCATGGCGATACAATCACAGTGGGTGAACTTGAATTATCTGTACGCCATTGCCCAGGGCATACGCCTGGTCATGTTGTTTTTTACCACCAAGCTTCAGAACAGCTGATAGTGGGTGACGTGATTTTCCAAGGCTCTGTTGGTCGTACTGACTTTCCAAAAGGGGATAGTGCGCAATTAATCGAATCAATTAAGTCTGAGATTTTATCATTCTCTGATGAAGTTGCTATTTTGCCAGGCCACGGTCCGAATACCACCGTAGGGCATGAGCGAAAAACAAATCCATTTATTAGTGGGCGTTTTGGTTGATATTTACTCGCAATAATGGCTAATTTTTTAATTAAGTGGATTGGTATAAAGTTGCAATTTTTTTGCACAAACAGTAGAAAATAGGCAGACTGATATTTAAATCAGTTATATAATTTAACCAGTATTTTTACAGAAAAAGAAATAAAATGTCTCTGAACCAAGTAGATCGCCAAATTTTGGCATTATTACAGCAGGATGCTAGCTTATCTACGGCAGAAATTGCCGATAAAGTTGGTTTATCTCAATCTCCATGTTGGCGTCGTATTGCTAAGCTTGAGCAAGATGGTTATATCAAAGGTAAAGTTGCTTTGCTTGACGAGAAAAAGCTTGGCTTTGATATGTTGGTTTATGCCCATGTTCGTCTATCTAACCACGGTAGAACGAACCTAGCTGAGTTTGAACGTTTAATTATGAGCTATGATGAAGTAACCGAGTGTTACAGTATGGCGGGTACGATGGACTTCATGCTTCGTATTATTTCAAAAGGTATTGAAGGTTATGAGCAGTTTGTTCGTGATAATCTACTAAACCTTGAGTTTGTTCAAGAAGTTCACTCAAACGTGACCATGACATGTGTTAAGCGTAGTACGTCTTTACCTCTTTAATCTTTTTCTACTACGTTTTATTTTTCGAAAACGGTTAGTGCTTTTAGGTACTAGCCGTTTTGTTGTTAATAATTGTTAACTTTTGCGGATTTTGCTAGAATTCTGCGCCTTGCCGAAATGCATTCACTATAAAGAGGATCTTAATGTTTAACTTACTCAGCAAAGCGCCAAGCTCTGCTAAAAACGATATTCTATCAGGCCTGACTGTTGCGTTGGCATTGGTACCAGAAGCGGTTGCGTTTGCTTTTGTTGCTAATGTTGAGCCTTTGGTTGGTTTATATGCCGCATTTATTGTTGGCTTAATTACGGCTATTTTTGGTGGTCGTCCAGGTATGATTTCTGGTGCTACCGGTGCACTAGCCGTTGTAATGGTAAGTTTAGTTTTAGATCATGGTGTAGAGTATTTATTTGCAACCGTCTTATTGATGGGGATTCTGCAAGTACTCGCAGGTATCTTCAAGCTTGGCAAGTTTATTCGCATGGTTCCGCACCCTGTAATGCTTGGTTTTGTAAATGGTCTTGCGATTGTTATTTTCTTGGCGCAACTGGGTCAATTTAAAGTACCAGACGGTATGGGTGGCCAACAGTGGATGGAAGGGCAAGCACTTTATATTATGCTTGGCTTAGTAGCGTTAACTATGGCTATTATTCATTTCTTACCTAAGCTAACTACTGCTGTACCTTCATCGTTAGCTGCCATTGTAACGGTAACAGCGATTGTGATTGGCTTTGATTTAGAAGCGCGCACTGTACTAGATTTCTTAAAAGGAATGACAGGTAATGAGCAGGCAACGATCGCCGGTGGCTTGCCGGAGTTTCATATTCCTATGGTGCCATTTAATCTTGAAACATTAAAAATTATCTTCCCTTACGCTTTAGTTTTAGCGGCGATTGGTTTAATTGAATCGTTATTAACACTGACCTTAATTGACGAAATTACTGAAACCCGTGGTCACAGTAACAAAGAGTGCATTGGTCAAGGCGCTGCAAACATTACCTGTGGTTTCTTCGGTGCAATGGGTGGTTGTGCGATGATTGGTCAATCTATGATCAATATTAACTCGGGCGGTCGTTCACGTTTATCTGGTATTAGTGCCGCAATAATACTGCTAGCATTCATCATTTTTGCAGCCAGCCTCATTGAGATGATCCCACTCGCTGCCTTAGTTGGCGTAATGTTCATGGTTGTACTTGGTACCTTCGAGTGGGCAAGCTTCAAAATGATGAAGCGTGTACCTAAGTCTGATGCTTTTGTTATCGTACTTGTTTCTGGCGTAACCGTAGTAACAGATCTTGCGATCGCGGTATGTGTGGGTGTGATTGTTTCGGCTTTAGTTTTTGCTTGGCAGCATGCGAAACACATTTACACAAGCAATTACATTGATGAGCAAGGCTCTAAAGTGTACGAGCTTCATGGTCCTTTATTCTTTGGTTCGGTTAAGAACTTTGCCGAGTTATTTGATGTTAAAAATGACCCAGAAGACGTGATCATTGAATTCAAACATAGCCGTGTTGCTGATCACAGTGCGATTGAAGCGATTGACAGTCTTGCAGAAAAATACGCAAAAGTGGGTAAGAAACTGCATTTGCGTCATTTAAGCCCTGATTGTATTCAACTATTACACAATGCGCGTGATTTAGTTGAAGTGAATGTGATTGAAGATCCAAATTATAAAGTGGCTTCAGATAAACTAGCTTAAAAATAAAGCAGAGAAAAAGCGAAGGCTGTTGTGGCCTTCGCTTTTTTAATGTCTGAAGAATGCGGTAAGGCTATAAAAAATTAAGATAGGCGGCAGTGCTTTGCTCTCGTGACTATCGGTATAATAAAAATAATTATGAAAGGTAATCTGATATTTTGAATTGGCAATCATTAGTTGATAATCGACAACGCTTTTTCTGGGTTTTGCAAATTGCAGGCTGGATAGGGTATGCGTTAGTTAATTATATCGGCTCAAAAGTCTTTGAAATGCGTGATATTTACGTATTTGTTATTGTATTAAACGCTTATGCAGGCTGTTTAATGACAGTACCTTTACGTTATATGTATCGTAAAGTGTGGAATGCCTCACCTTGGGTATTAATGGTTGTCGTTTTTGGTGCTTCCTATGTAACTGGCACATTATGGGCCGTTGTACAAAAATTCAATTTATGGGAAATCTACCGTCACGGTTACCGTCCAAATGAATGGTTTTATTACTTTCAACAAGGTTTAGATTCAGTTTATATCATCCTTTGTTGGAGTGGTTTGTATTTTGGTATTAAGTATTACCAGCTATTGCAAAGTGAGCGTCAAAAGGCTCTAAAAGCAACCACTATGGCTCATGAAGCTCAGCTGAAAATGCTGCGCTATCAACTTAATCCGCACTTTTTATTTAATACCCTAAATGCAATCTCAACCTTAATTTTGGTAAAAGAGAACAAAGATGCAAATTTAATGGTGTCAAAATTGAGTGACTTCTTACGATACACACTCAATACTGACCCAATAAAAAAGGTGCCGTTAGAGCAAGAAATTCATGCCCTCATGCTGTACTTAGAAATTGAAAAAGTACGCTTTGATGAACGTTTACAAGTCAATGTAGATGTAAGCGAGCAGGCAAAAGAAGCCTTGGTACCAAGCTTGATCCTCCAACCTATTATCGAAAACTCGATAAAGTATGCGATAGCGCAACTAAATGAAGGTGGTGTGATTGATATTAAAGCACAAGTTTTTGCAAATGAACTATTATTGGAAGTAGGCGATAATGGTCCTGGCACTGAGCTTAAAAATGGCCAACTGGTTAATTCTCAAGGCGTTGGCATAGCTAATACACAGGACCGCTTAAAAACACTTTATGAGAACAACTACTCGTTTGTTCTCTCTGACAATACGCCAAGTGGATTAAAAGTTAATCTGCGCGTTCCGTTTGAAAAGGCTGTTAAGAAATGAGCAAAATTAGAACTTTGATCGTTGACGATGAACCGCTAGCAAGAAAGGGCTTAGCTGTTCGACTTTCTGAATTTGACGATTTAGAAGTCATTCGTTTATGTAGCAATGGTCAAGAAGCAATTGATGAATGCTTATCGGGCAATATTCAATTGGTTTTCTTAGATATTCAAATGCCAAATATGAACGGTTTTGAAGTTGCAAGAGCACTTAGCGAGAGTGTTAATCCATTACCCGCTATTGTGTTTGTAACGGCTTTTGACCAGTTTGCAGTTAAAGCATTCGAGATTCATGCGTTGGATTATATTCTTAAACCAGTCGATGACAACAGACTAAAACAGGCGGTAGAAAAAGTGCATACCTATTTAAAAACGCAACAAGATAACGCCCATAAGAAAAAACTAGCGAGCTTTGTTGCAGGTATTACAGGCAATAATTGCGAAGAAATTTTAAAGAAGTTAGCAACGGGCGATAGCCTTGCTGATCGTCGTTACCCGGAATCATTAGCAGTAAAAGAGCAGGGCGAAATTGTTCGTGTGCCAGTCATTACGATTCAATGGGTTGATGCGGCTGGTGATTATATGTGCCTTCATTGCCAAGATGGGCAAACACATATCCTTCGTAAAACAATGAAAGAGCTTGAACAAGAGCTTGATCCACAACTATTTGTGCGAGTTCATCGCAGTGCCATTGTGAATACAAAGCAAATTAGCAAACTTGTAACTCAAGTAAGCGGTGAATATCTTTTAGTGTTAGATAATGGCCAAGAACTAAAAGTAAGCCGTAGCTATCGCGATAAAGTGAAAGCAGCTCTGGCGAGCTAATACCAACCCGCAATAATACTTAATCATTTTGAGGGATCAAACCTGTCGCTAACTGCGTTAAAAATTTCTCATTTAGAACAACTAAATAACGAAATTTTTGCCTTGTAATCAACGAGGTTTTATTGCCTCAAAATAGACTACTTAATTAAGCGGATTGGTATAATAGCTATTCAAAATTTAATAAGTTAAAAACAAAAAAGGCGCAATTATTAATTGCGCCTTTTTAATGAAAATTTGTAATAGTTTAAACTGTTACAATCTTCATAGTGTTAGTTGCACCAATCGTTTCCATTGCATCACCATGAGTTAAAATCACAGTATCACCTGCAACTAGTGAGCCTTGCTCAACAAGTGTGTTTAATGCATCACGTACCATGCTTTCGTCTTCACACTTCGTTGAATCAAAGAATACAGGATAAACACCACGGTAAAGTGCTGTTTGGCCCAGCGTACTTGGATGACGTGATAATGAATAAATTGGTAAACCAGAGCTGATGCGTGACATCAATTTAGCTGTGCTACCTGATTCAGTCAGAGTCACAATTGCTTTAACAGAATCTAAGTGGTTAGCTGCATACATCGCAGATAATGCAATTGATTCAGCATTTGATGAAAAACGGCTGTCTAAACGGTGCTTAGAAACGTGTGTTTCTTTTTGTGATTCAGCACCTAAACAAACGCGAGCCATAGTCGCTACTGTTTCTTCAGGGTAGTCACCAGCGGCTGTTTCAGCAGATAACATAACTGCATCAGTACCATCTAATACGGCGTTTGCTACGTCCATAACCTCTGCACGTGTTGGCATAGGGTTATCGATCATTGATTCCATCATTTGTGTTGCAGTAACAACGGTACGGTTAAGTGAACGAGCACGGCTAATGATAAGCTTTTGTTTACCAACTAGGGCTGCATCACCAATTTCAACACCTAAGTCACCACGCGCAACCATCACTGCGTCAGAAGCAAGTACGATATCGTCAATTGCTTCAACAGTTTCAACGGCTTCTGCACGTTCGATTTTTGCTAATAGTTGTGCGTTTGAGCCAGCAGCTTCTGCTAAAGAGCGAACATAACGCATGTCATCACCACTGCGTGGGAATGAAACAGCAATATAATCAACGCCAATCTCAGTGGCAGTGATTAAATCTTCTTTATCTTTATCAGTGAAAGCAGGGGCTGTTAAACCACCGCCTAAACGGTTGATACCTTTGTTATTTGAAAGTACGCCACCAACAGTAACAGTCGTGTGAACTAGGTCACCGTCAACGCTATCTACTGTTAATTGAATTAAACCGTCGTTTAATAACAGTAAGTCGCCTGTTTTAACGTCGTTAGGTAGCTCTTTATAGTCGATACCTACTGCATTAACGTCGCCTTGGCCTTTTTCCATTTTCGCATCAAGGGTAAATTTTGCGCCAACTTCTAGGTTTACTTTACCGTCTTTAAACGTTGATACACGAATTTTAGGACCTTGTAAGTCTGCAAGGATAGCAACGTGTTTGCCTAAACGCTTAGCAATGCTGCGTACCGATTCTGCGCGGTCTTTGTGATCTTGTGCTACGCCATGTGAGAAGTTCAAACGAACCACATTTGCACCTGCACGAATAATTTTTTCTAGGTTGTTATCGCGATCGGTTGCCGGTCCAAGGGTCGCAACAATTTTTGTGCGTCTTAGCATCAAATTCTCCTGTGCGCTCAAATATATTAAGCGAATTGATGGTTATCTATTAAAATGTCGTGCTATAAACCTTTAATATCGGCTTATACATAAGCACAATGTAGAACTCATAAGTAAAAAATGATTGTTTTTACTTATGAGAATCTGGCTCTTTGTATTAATTATAGAGTATACAAAGGGTGAATGACGTTATTATGACACCGGTGTCAGTTAGCGTCAATACACATACCTTTTTAAAGGGTATTATAAAAATCTGGTCCGATGCCTTGGTTATTTTGATATACTGGGGGCAACGTCGCTTCATGATTTCGATGATTTATCTCAAGTTGGCTGTCAAGCTCGCATTTTTGGGCTGCTTGGGTATAATGCGCGCGTAATTATTTTGATTAACTAACCAATAGTTGTTACCGAGGAGGACACTAAATGCAAGTTGCATTAGTAGGGTTAGGCGTTATGGGTAAAAATCTTGCCCTCAACCTGATTGAAAAAGGGCTGACATTAGTAGCTTATGATAAAAACCCAGATGCGGGTGCCGAGTTACTAAGCTGTGCGAAAGCACTAGGTTTGGCAGACCGTTTACATATTGTGTCTGATTTAAATGATATGGTTAGACGCTTAGAGCCGCCTCGTTCGATTCTTCTTTTAGTTCCTGCTGGTGAATTGGTTGATAAAGTATGTACAGAGCTTGCAGAAGCAGGTGTTGACTGTGATGACATTATCGTAGATTGCGGCAACAGTAACTACAAAGATGGCATTAGCCGTAAACTTAAATATCAAAACAAATTTGAATTTGCCACTATGGGTATTTCTGGCGGTGCAGAAGGCGCACGTCACGGTCCTGCAATGATGGCAAGTGGTTCAGAAGGCGGCTGGGAGCGTGTTGAGCCGTGGTTTGAAAAAGTAGCGGCAAGCTACAAAGGTGAGTCGTGTTTTGCACGTGTAGGCCAATCTGCAAGTGGTCACTTTGTGAAAATGGTTCATAACGGTATTGAATATGCGTTAATGCAATTAATTGCAGAAATGTATCAACTATTACGTTTAGGTACTAATCGTTCACCAAAAGAAGTGGCTGACATTTTCAATGAATGGTCTGAAGGCACTTTAAATAGCTACTTACTGTCAATTTCAAGCCATATCTTAAGCCTTGAAACGACAGAAGGCGAGCCGCTAGTTGATTTAATCGACAATAAAGTTGGCGCGAAAGGCACGGGTTTATGGACTGCACAAAATGCTCTAGAGCTTGGTATTGCAGTGCCATCACTAGTTGCAGCTGTTCAAGCACGTCACTTAACAAATACGTGTGATACGCATGCTGCTAAAGAAATGACTTACGCTGCTAAAGCAACTGATACCGTTGATTTAGACTTAGCAGAGCTAAAAGATGCATTCACATTGGCAAGTTTACTTGCTTACCGTCAAGGTTTAGCCCTTATCAAAGGTGCGTCTCGTGCTCATCAGTGGAAAGTAGATCTTTCTAAAACGCTACAAACGTGGCGCGCAGGTTGTATCATCCGTGCTGATTACTTAGACAATGTCGCTGAAGGTGTAGAATTTATTGATTCTATGCAGCGTGAATCAGCAGCATTACGTAAGGTAACGGGTGCAGCAGTTGCATCTGGTCTTGCATTCCCAGTGTTAACTGCAACGCAAACTTACATTGCGACGTTAACAACACCAAGTAATGGTCACCTTGTTCAAGCACAACGTGACTACTTCGGTGAGCATGGTATTAAAACTCACAGTGGTGAGATATGCCATTTAACAGACTTAGTTGAGATTGACGAAAAAGTTCGTTAATTATCAAAAAGCATAAAAAAGGCACCAATTGGTGCCTTTTTTCTATTTGCTGCATTAACGACTTAGCTCACCGCGCAGGTTGTCTTGCATCAAGTGACGAATTGTTTCTACTTCAAGCTTTTGACTAAATAAGTAGTGTAACTTGGTCAAACAGGCTTCTAATGTCATATCGTAGCCACTGATCACACCACAATTTAATAAGGCATTACCGGTTGCATAACCGCCCATATTAACTTGGCCTTTTAAGCACTGCGTTAGATTAACAATCACCATACCGCGTTTACTTGCATCATTAAGAATATCTAAAAATGCGGGATCTTGCGGGGCATTACCGACTCCAAAACTTAATAACACAAGTGCTTTGATGTCGTCATTAACTAAACTTTTAACCACTTTTGGGCTGATCCCAGGATAGAGATAAAGCACACCAATTGGCTGTGGTGTGATATTTGACACCTGTAGTTCGTTATCAACATATGGGCTAAGTTGCCCTTTGATCAGTTGAATATTAATTCCAGACAGTGCTAATGGTTCAAGGTTTGGTGATGCAAAGGCATCAAAGCCATCAGCATGGGCTTTTGTTGCACGGTTACCACGGAACAACTGGTTATTAAAAAACAGGCTTACTTCAGCAATTGGGTAATTAGCGGCTAAATACATGGCATTAAGTAAGTTTACTTGGCCATCAGAACGAAGTTGCGACAATGGAATTTGTGAGCCTGTCACAATCACAGGTTTTGTTAGGTTTTCGAACATGAATGACAAAGCAGAAGCTGTGTAGGCCATGGTATCGGTACCATGCAAAACCACAAAGCCATCATAGTCTTGGTATTTACTCTTAATATCGTCAGCAATTAATTGCCAGTGGGCAGGGGACATATCTGAAGAATCAATGAGCGGGCAATATTCGTGAATATCAAACAAAGGCATTTCATCACGATTAAACTCTGCATTATTGACCACTGTTTCGGTTAAAAAACCTTCCGCTGGAACATAGCCACGGCTCGATTTTTTCATACCGATAGTACCACCCGTATAGGCGATATATATACGTTTACGTTTCATAAAAAAAGCCCAGTTAAATAACTGGGCTTAGTATACCTAAAATCGCTTAGCTAAGTAACTTATTGAATTACATTACACACTAAACAACGAGCGTAAACGCCTTGTGGATCGTTGTAATCTTTTAGATTATCGATCTCACTACTTAACTGATTAATAAGGCTTTGTAAGTTAGCTTGTGTTGCGAGTACTGAGTGTGATGAATCAGACTTAGCAAAGAAGCTCTTAACAGCCGCGGTGCCAAAGATATCTTGCAGCATTTGCTCTTGTGGTGTTAATGACTGTTTGATGGTCTTAACATCATAATGATTAAGCTTAGCAAGCTCAGCTGCCGCCTTAATTGCATCTTGCTTATCGCCAAGTTTATCAACTAAACCCAGTTCTTTTGCTTGAGTTGCAATCCATACACGGCCTTGGGCAATTTTATCAACTTGCTCAGGCGTCATGTTACGTGCTTCAGCCACTACATTTAAAAAGCGTTTATATGCATTTTCAACGCTCATTTGAATGATGTCTGACATTTTCTCGTCAAGTGGGCGTGCAATAGAGAAGCCAGCAAGGTCAGTTGTTGCAACACCATCTGAGTAAATACCTAATTCAGCCATGGTATTTTCAAACGTCATGAAAGTACCAAATACACCAATTGAACCTGTAATTGTGCTAGGGGCTGCCCAAATTTCATTGGCTGCAGATGCAATCCAGTAACCACCTGATGCAGCCACTGAGCTCATTGAAGCGATAACCGGTTTACCCGCTGCTTTAAGAGCTAATACTTCAGCACGGATAACTTCAGAAGCAAACATACTACCACCACCTGAATCGATGCGTAGTACAACGGCTTTCACTTTGTCATCAAGACGTGCTTTGCGAAGCAGGGCAGCAGTAGAGTCTCCACCGATTTCACCTGCTTTACGTTCGCCATCGACAATGGTGCCTTTAGCAACAACCACAGCTACTTTTTCAGTAATTGGGTTATCGAACTCAACAGGCGGTTTTACAAGGGATAAATACTCACGGAAGCTTACTTGTTTAAATGTTTTACCTGTTTCTTCTGCACCCACTAACTCAATAAGCTGTTGGCGAATTTGTTGTGAGGTTTTTAAAGAATCAACCCACTGATTATTTAGCGCGTATTGGCCCGAGTTACCGTCAACTGCTTGCATTTTTGCAAGGTAAACATCCATGTCTTCATCGAAATTGCTTTCATCGAATGGACGGCTCGCAGCAACGTCAGTCTTATACTCGTTCCAAAGTGCAGTTAACCAAACGCTATTCGCTTCTTTTGCCGCATCTGACATATCATTACGAATGAATGGTTCAACCGCTGATTTATAAGTACCCACACGGAAAATATGTTGAGTTACTTTTAATTTTTCAAGTGCATCTTTGAAGTAAAGCGGGAACATACCGTAGCCTTCAATGCTCACACCACCATAGGGGTGCATAGACACTTCATTAGCATGGGCAGCAATATAATATTGTGCTTGTGTATAGTAGTAGCCCGTTGCAATAACTTGCTTGCCTGCATCTTTAAAGGCATCAATTGCTTTCGTTATTTGTTTTAGCTTATTGATGTGAGCACTTGGCATTTTTTGTAGATCAAGAAGCATCACACTGATGCGATCATCTTTAGTTGCTTGGTTGATCACCTCAATGACATCATCAAGAAGAATTTCTGATGGTGCTTCTTTACCCATAGTTGCATCGTTGATTGCTGCTTCAACAGGATCAACATAGGTTTTTTCTTCAACAATAGGGCCATTTAAGTTCAGGCGTAGCACGGTTCCGTCTGCTACTTTTACTTGGTCTTCTTCACCTGTGATGGCAACAAAGAAGAGTATTACTAGTAATAGAAATAATATGTTTAGGACCAAACGGCGGGAGAAATTAATCCCGGTCCAAATGCCTTTAAATATCTTTGCTAGCAAAATAAATCCTTAATTCAGTACAGCTTAGTAGTGATCTCATCTTAGCTTAGAATAACTTTAAAATTAACTGTTAAATAGTAACAGAGTGTTTAAAACGACAATTTGCTACAGATTAATTAGCAGTGAAAAGTTGATTATTCTAAGTTATTGCCGCAGAATCTATTTCAAATAGAGGTTCGACCAGTTAACGGGGCACACAATGTTAGAACAAAAATTACAATTACCGCATACCGAACTTCGTAATCGTTTGGTTATGGGCTCAATGCATACCGGCTTAGAAGAAGGCTGGCATAACCGTAAACGCTTACGTGCATTCTACGAAGCACGTGCTAAAGGTGGCACGGGTTTAATCATTACAGGTGGCTACAGCCCAAATATTCGTGGCAAGTTATCTCCGTTCGCATCAACATTTAATTCTTTCTATGATGTGATCAAGCACAAAGCATATACTGATGCAGTGCATCAACATGGCGGAAAAATTTGCTTACAATTATTGCATGCAGGTCGCTACGCGTATCATCCATTCAATCAAGCACCAAGCTCGATTCAGGCTCCTATTAATCCATATAAACCTAAAGAAATGTCGTTAGGTTCAATTAAAAAAACCATCAAAGACTTTGCAAACTCAGCAAAACTGGCTGAAAAAGCAGGCTATGACGGTGTTGAAATTATGGGTTCTGAAGGCTATTTGATTAATGAATTCATGGCTAACCACACCAATAAAAGAACAGACATCTATGGTGGTAGTCTAGAAAACCGCATGCGCTTGGCGGTAGATATTGTTAAAGCTGTACGCGCTAAAGTAAGTCAAAAGTTCATTATTGTATTTCGTTTGTCTGTGATGGATTTAATTCCTAATGGATCAACGCCTGATGAAGTAAAGCAACAAGCCCTGGCACTTGAACAAGCTGGCGTTGATATCTTTAACACGGGTATCGGTTGGCACGAAGCTCGTGTCCCAACCATTGCCAGTATGGTACCAGCAGGTGCCTTTAAAGAAGCATCAAAACGCTTAAAAGATACGGTATCAGTGCCAGTTATCGCGGTTAACCGTATTAACACTCCAGAAATTGCCAATGGAATTTTAGAAGCAGGCGAGTCTGATTTAATCTCAATGGCGCGTCCTTTATTAGCAGATCCAGAGTTTTTCAATAAATACGTTAATAATAAGTCTGAACAAATCAATATTTGTATTGGTTGTAATCAGGGTTGCTTAGACCATGTGTTTAAAAATAAACGTGCCACCTGTTTGGTTAACCCACAAGCGGCTTTTGAGTTAGATTACAGCCTTGAAAAAGCTCCATCTTCTCGATTAGTTCTGGTTGTGGGTGCTGGCCCTGCTGGCCTTGCTGCAAGTTGTTACTTAGCAGCGAAAGGTCACAAAGTGACTTTAATTGAACGTAAAGAACAAATGGGTGGCCAATTTAATTTAGCCATGCAAGTGCCGGGTAAAGAAGACTTTAACCATACCCTTAACTACTTTACTAATGAATTAAAGCGTTTAAATGTCGATTTACAGCTCGGTACTGAATTTACTGACAATATGCTCAATCAATACGATGATGTGGTTTTTGCAACAGGCGTACGTCCGCGCGAAGCCAAAATAGAATGCGGTGATGGCAAACGTGTATTCGCTTATGATGAAGTAATTCGTGGTGAAGTAGAACTCGGTGAGAAAATTGCGATTCTAGGTGCCGGTGGTATCGGTTTTGATATGGTTGCCTTTTTAAGTGAACACAAAGGCCAAACAATTGAGCAATTCAAAACTCAATGGGGTATTGAATGCGAAGCTAAGCCTGAAAAAGACAATCGCCAAATTTATATGCTTAAGCGAAGCGCAGGGCGTTTTGGTAGTGAACTGGGTAAAACAACGGGTTGGATCCACCGTCAAGTTGCCAAACAGCATGGTGTTAAACAAATCGCTGAGTGTCAGTATCTAAGCTTTGATAAGCAAGGTTTGAAGATAACGGTAAAAGGTGAAGAGCAAATCCTCGATGTTGATACCGTGATTGCTTGTATTGGTCAGGTATCAAATACTGAAACGTTCGACAATCAAACCGAAAACGCGAAAGTACACGTTATTGGTGGCGCAAAACTAGCTGCCGCTATCGATGCTAAACGTGCAATTTTTGAAGCGTTACAAGTCGCTCGTAAAATTTAATTGAAAGTAAACTAGAAAACGTGCGGTCTATGTGATTAATCTATTTAGTCACGAGACCGCTATGTTGAACACACACCTAATACCCCTTTACCAACACACCTTAAAGAAACTGCAGTTTTTAGATGGACTACCGAGTCTATTAATTCGCTTGATTTTAGCCCCAGTGATGATCATTGCAGGCTTTAATAAGCTTGCTTTAAGCGGTGATGTTACTCATTTTTATCAATACTTTTTAGCATCTGAAGATATTGTTGCATGGTTTGGAAATAGTGACCGGGGTTTAGGCCTACCCATGCCCTCTGTATTGGCCTTTTTAGCTGCATGGACTGAGTTTTTAGGGGGGATCTTTATATTATTGGGTTTATTTACTCGTTTAACCGCAATTCCTTTGATGATCACCATGCTGGTTGCAGCAACAACAGTACATGCCAGTAATGGCTGGTTTGCTGTAACACCTACCGATGCCAGCACCAGCCCAGCGAGAGTACTCAATTGGCTTGCAATACCTGGTAGTGAAGCTAGCCTAGTTAATTCTGATGAAGCCAGCGAAAGATTAACCAAAATGCGTGAGTTGCTAGAAACGCATGGTTATACAGAGTACCTTTATGCGAAAGGGAAACCTGTGATCTTAAATAATGGTATTGAGTTTTCTGCCATATATTTTGTTATGTTATTGAGTTTATTTTTTACAGGGGGTGGTCGTTACGTTAGTTTAGATTATTGGTTAACTAGAAAAGTATCGAATAGCTTTCTTGCTCATAAAGATAAATGATAAGCTTGGGTTTTCTGCCCCGATTATTAAGGGGCGTCGTACTTAAGCATTTACGGAATATTCATGGACGCTTTAACGCTATTACAAACTCGACAATCAGATCCTCGCCTTATCGCACCTGGACCTACTGCAGAACAACTTGAAATTATTAAGCGAGCGGCCATTAAAGTGCCTGATCATGGCTGTATTGCGCCTTGGCGATTTATTGTCGTTGAAGGCGATGCACGTAATAAATTAGGCGATATCTATCATCAGGCCGCTGTTGCTGAAAACCAAGATGATAGAACCATTGAGCGCGCTAAAGAACTACCGCTGCGATCTCCGATGATGATCATTGCCATTGCAGATGTAACTGAAAACCTAAAAGTGCCACGTATTGAACAAGTACAAAGTGCAGGCTGCGCTGTACTTGCAATGCAACAAGCGGCATTCGCCCAAGGTTTAGGGGGTATTTGGCGCACAGGTTATTTTGCACAGAGCCCAGCTGTTAAAGCGGCACTCGGTTGTAAAGAACAAGATGAGATTGTTGGTTACCTCTATTTAGGTACGCCAGAAATAGACATTAAAAAACCTATCAGACACAAGCCAGAGACGTTTTTTGAGAATTTATAAATAGTAGGAACTTTTTTGCAGTTAAGCAGTCTGAGACTATTAAGCTTACTTATGTTAGTTTTTTTAGATTTAGCTTAGCTGTAAGAAGCGCACGGATGCAAAAAACGAAATAATTCTTCTTCAGTGTGTTTTTTAATCGGTTATTTTTTGTTAACGTATGGAAAGTCTTAAAAAAATAACGATAAAGAAGACGAGAACAATGGGAAACTTATTTTTACGTGAAAAAGAAAATTGGTTCGCTTGGTCAATTTGGGGCTTAGTTGGCGCTGTTGTCACATTTTTTGTTGCCATGTCTACAAAACAACCTCATTACCTTGGCTTGTCTGCTGTAGTGGTATTACTTCTATTGACATGGTGGATGCAAAGCACTAAACGTTTCGATTTCGGCCGCGCTTTTAAAATTTGTTGCTACGTTTTAACGATCACCTGCTTACCCGCCTTCGCATTAGTTATTGTACCGAGTTATAACCTCAATAAAATTGACGTAATAGTGCAGGGCTCAGGTTTTGCAATTGTTAGTTTAATTGTTTGTTTAGTTTGCTCTTTAATCGCAAAGCGTCCGAAGCAGTACTATTAAAAATACTTTTTTAAAGTTTTTTACATTTAAGGCTTTACAACGAACGCAGTAAACACTATTATGCGCGCCGTACGGAGAGATGGCAGAGTGGTCGAATGCACCGGTCTTGAAAACCGGCAGGGGTTTGTAGCCCCTCTAGGGTTCAAATCCCTATCTCTCCACCATTATTTAGAAAAACCGCCTTTAGGGCGGTTTTTTGCTATCTGGAGATAGGTAATGTCAGCAAGCGAGTCTTCTTCTACACTAATGCGCATTGTTAAACATGTTCTGCTTTGGTGTATCTTTTCTTATTTTTATCACAGCGGGATCAATGTACTTGTAGCTATGGCCCATGATGCCCAGCCTGATTACGGGCTAATATCTTCAATCGCTTATGGTATTGGGTTTAATGTGTTAGTAGGGCACCTTATTGGCAAATACGACAAGCATTGGCCTGTTATTGCAGCATGTGTGATTTCTACTGTGGGTCTTATTGCTGTGCCTTTAATTATGTTAGGCAAAGATGGTTTAATGAGCGGCTTTTTTATTGCTTCGATGATCGCTACATTACCTGTTGCGACATTTGTAATTGATAAAATAAAGCAGCGAATTAGTGCAAACACTGAGCAAACGCAGTAAAACTAGGCGATATTCGTTGTTTTTTTATGTTAGTATGAGCACGTCTTTTAACTAAATAAACGTGAATTAAAACATGTCAGATAATTTTACAACAGACGCTGAAAAAGCAAGTTACGGTATTGGTTTACAAATGGGTGAGCAATTAAAAGCGAATCCATTCGAAGGTTTAAACTTAAATTCTGTATTTGAAGGTATGAAAGACGCATACACTGGTAATGATTTCCAAGTTGAAATCCCAGAAATTCAAGCAGCTTTTGAGAAAATCAACGCTGAGATCCAAGCTCGTCGTGAAGAAGAAGCTAAAGTTCTTGCAGCTGAAGGTATTGCATTCTTAGAAGAAAATGCAAAACGTCCTGAAGTAACAGTAACTGAATCAGGTCTTCAATACGAAGTACTTACTGCAGGCGACGGTGAAAAACCAACTGCAGATTCAACAATCCGTGCACACTACCACGGTACACTAATCAACGGTACAGTATTTGACAGCTCATACGAGCGTGGTCAACCAGCTGAATTCCCAGTTGGCGGTGTAATCAAAGGTTGGACTGAAGCAGTGCAAATGATGGGTACTGGTTCTAAGTGGCGTTTATACGTACCACACGAACTTGCTTACGGTGAGCGCGGTGCTGGTGCAGCAATCGCTCCTTTCTCAACGTTAATCTTTGACGTTGAGCTATTAGAAATCATCTAATCGATTTCAAATAGACATAAAAAAACCTGCTTTAAGCAGGTTTTTTTATATCTGAACCAAACAGCTAATTAGCTATTTGATTCAGCGTATTCTTTACACGCAGCAGTGTCTTCACATTCACCATATAGGTAAAGAGAGTGGTTCGTCAGTTTAATACCATTCTCTGTTGCGATTTCTTCTTGACGACGTTCAATAGTGTCGTCTTCAAATTCAACTACCTTACCACATTTTAGGCACACTAAGTGGTCATGGTGAGTGCTACCTGATAATTCAAATACTGACTTGCCGCCTTCGAAGTGGTGGCGAGATACAATACCTGCATCATCAAATTGGTTAAGAACACGGTAGACAGTTGCAAGACCAATCTCTTCGCCTTTGTCTAAAAGAATTTTATAGACATCTTCAGCGCTGATGTGTTGGTTGTCTGGAGATTGTAGAATCTCTAAAATTTTAATACGTGGCAAGGTTACTTTTAACCCTGCTTTTTTTAATTCCAAGTTGTGATCAGTCATTCAATCTGTCTCAATTTTATTTAGTTATACTAGGCATCATCAAGATGCACACGACACATTAGCAACTATTAGAATAACGTGCCTAGTTACTAAGTGCAAAGAACAATTCGTCTATTTGCCGATTTTTCAAACAAAAATGAACTGGTTGTGCATCTTTACATCAGCTAGTAAATGCGAGTAGTACTTGTTATTAATCAGCAAGTTCCGCTAAACACATTTCGTCATAAACCTGAGCACACCAGTCTTTAACACGCTTTTCAGTAAGCTCTGGTTGACGGTCTTCATCAATACCAAGGCCAACAAAGTTGCTGTCATCTACGAGTGCTTTTGAAGCTTCGAAGTCGTAGCCTTCAGTCGACCAATGGCCCACTACGATTGCGCCACGCTCAGTAACGATATCGTTGATCATGCCCATTGCATCTAAGAAGTACTCTGCATAGTCTTCTTGGTCACCGCAGCCGAAAATAGCAACGAGTTTACCTTCGAAGTCAACTTCTTCTAATTCAGGGAAGAAATCATCCCAGTCACATTGAGCTTCACCGTAGTACCAAGTTGGAATACCGAATAACAATAAATCGAATTCAGCAATCTCTTCTTTAGAACTTTTTGCAATGTCGTGAACAGCTACAAGCTTTTTACCTAATTCTTTTTGAATCATTTTAGCTACGTGTTCAGTATTGCCTGTGTCACTTCCGAAAAAAATACCTACGCTTGACATGGATTTAAAACCTTCTATCTATCAATAGCCAATCTTTCTTGTAAAATTGTTTCAATCAACGCGCTACGGCTAATATTCTGCGCATCTGCCATATCGCTTAATGCTTGATATAACTGTGATGAAACCTTAAATTCTACACGCTTTAAACCACGTGCTTTATCTCGTTTTATTTGGTTACGTTTATTTACTTTTAATTGCATATCGCGAGGTAGGGGATTTGTTTTCGGCCTACCTGGACGCTTTTCGTATTCAAATAAATCGGGTGTTGTTCTATCTGTTTCTGACTTTGCCATGTCTAGCCCACACCTGCGCCTTGCCAGAAGACTTGAATAAGTCCTTTCGCTATAAACCCAGAACAGCCTAAAAATAGCACTAACCAAACGATGTATCGGCCAAATCGTGGTACATCACCTTTTTTAAGGACGTCTTGAATTGCCATTCCAATAAAAAAGAAAATACCGGCTAAGCCAAAATACAACCCTAAGGTATCAAATTCGTTAATTAACTGACTGACCATCAACGTATAAACCTTTAAATTAAACGGCGCGTACTATATCACACAAATTTGTAATAATTTAGTGCGCACGATCAAAAACAGCGAATTTAATCAGCTCTATTAATGAGCTAAAAAATCGCTGATTGCTTTATTAACAGCAAGTGGTTTTTGGGCATGTAGCCAGTGACCAGCACCATGAATAATTTTTGCTTTTGCATTAGGGAACAACGCCATAATAGCAGGGCGGTGCTCTGCTAAAATGTAGTCAGAATCATTACCTTTAATGAACAAAGTATCACATAAACAAGAATCATTTTCACTAACTTGCGCTAAAATATTTTCATATTGCTGGTATAAAACAGCTAAATTAAAGCGCCATTGATAGTGACCTTCATCATTTTTAGCAAAGCTTTTTAATAAAAATTGACGTACGCCCATTTCCTCAATGTGCTTGGCAAGTATTTCATCAGCCGATTTTCTATCTTTGATATTAGACTGTGCAACTTCGTTTAGGCCTGCAAATATGGCACTGTGGCGAGGGTTATTAGCAACAGGAGAAATATCTAACACGACAAGCTTATCGATAAGTGAAGGGTGATTAAGTGCTAATTGCATGGCCACTTTGCCACCCATTGAATGACCTATGATGTGCGCTTTACTAATAGTTAGATGTTCAAGTAACTCACTGACATCTTTAGCCATAGCATGATAATTCATGGTATCGCTATGGAATGATTTACCGTGGTTACGTAAATCGATATTCGTTACACGATAATTTTCAGCTAATGCTTTTGCGATTACATTGAGGTTTTCAAGTGAGCCAAACAAACCGTGGATCAATACAACGTCTGAACCTTGACCCATTTGTTGGTAGTTTAATAGCATTTTCAACTCCTATTTTTAATGGCAGTATTTTGCCTAGTGAAATTACAAAATGCAAAACATAGAGAATTGCTGCGAGCTTAGGTATAATCATTGAGAACTTTTAAAATGTGACCCGTAAAGACAGGAATAACATGAAAAAAATCGACATAGACGACGAGTTATATCAATACATTGCAAGCAACACGCAAAGTATTGGTGAAAGTGCATCAACCATTTTGCGTCGTTTATTAAACCTCTCTGATGGCACCAATGCCCCAGTTGAAACAACTACTAAAACTGAACAAGAAACCCCAGTTGTTGAAGTACAAGAACAAGCAGAACAAGAATCAAGCCCTGAACCAAGCAACGAAAATGTTGAAGAGGCTGCAGAAACTGTCACAGCATCGACACAAGTGAAAGGTAATGTGTTTAATGTATTAAACAAAGAAGAGCTGGCAATGCAAAAAGGTGTTGTTGGTCGATTCTTATTTATACTTGCTGCTTTATATAGAACGCATAAAAAAGATTTTGCTAACGTGCTTGAAATTAAAGGCCGTGATCGAGTTTATTTTGCCACAAGCAAAGAAGCACTTCTGGAAAGCGGTAGCAGCATGAATCCAAAAAATATCACTGATACTGAGTATTGGGTGATGACAAATTCAAATACAACCAGAAAAAAAATGATGCTTCACGAAGTAGCACTGTGCTTAGGTTACAGCGCAGATGAAGCAGAAAAAATTCGTGATTACTTATAATCCATAAGGAAATAATATGGCGATTCATCCAGATGCAGGTAAACCTGCACCGCAATCAAGCTTAGTGAATGTACCAAAACTGATCTCGGCTTATTACTTAAATGAACCAGACCTAGAACAAAACCCAGAGCATTGTGTTGCTTTTGGTACATCTGGCCATCGTGGTTGTTCGTTCGATGTAAAATTTAATGAATCGCATATTTTAGCGATCACTCAAGCAATTTGTGATTACCGTAAAGAAAACAATATTTTTGGCCCACTTTTCTTAGGTAAAGATACACATGCATTGAGTGAAGCGGCTTTTAACTCTGCTATTGAAGTACTTGTTGCAAACGAAGTGCAAGTCATTGCACAAGAAAATGACGATTACACGCCAACGCCGGTAATCAGTCATGCTGTTGTTTGCCATAACAAAGAAAATCCAAATGAACTTGCTGATGGTATTGTGGTAACACCTTCACATAACCCGCCAGAAGATGGTGGTTTTAAATATAACCCGCCAAATGGTGGCCCAGCAGATACTGATGTTACTAAGTGGATTGAAGACAGAGCAAATCAATTACTTTTAGAAGACTTAGTTGAAGTAGAGTTATTTCCATATGCTAAAGCATCACGTTCTGGTTTTATTAAGTACCAAGACTTAATTACCCCTTATGTTGATGACTTAGTTAATATCGTTAATCTAAAAGCAATTAGCGATGCGAAAATCAAAATTGGTGTGGATCCACTTGGTGGCTCTGGTATCAACTTTTGGCCAGTCATTGCAGAAAAATATAATTTAGACTTAACGGTCGTAAATGAATCTGTTGACCCAACATTTTCGTTCATGCCTTTAGATAAAGACGGCAAAATCCGTATGGATTGTTCATCTCCTTATGCAATGACAAACCTTATTGCATTGAAAGATGACTATGATATCGGTATAGGTAACGACCCTGATTATGACCGCCATGGTATTGTTACGCCTGACGGCTTAATGAATCCAAATCACTTTTTAGCAGTTGCAATTGACTACTTGTTAAATAACCGCGAATGGTCAAAAGAGGTCGAAATTGGTAAAACGCTGGTATCAAGCGGCATGATTGATAAAGTAGTTGCACGGAATAACCGCGAAGTAAAAGAAGTACCGGTAGGCTTTAAATGGTTTGTTGAAGGCTTAAGCAAAGGTACCCTTGCTTTTGGTGGTGAAGAAAGTGCAGGGGCGTCATTCTTACGCTTTGATGGTACAGTTTGGAACACTGATAAAGATGGTTTCATCTTAGGTCTACTTGCTGCAGAGATTTTAGCTGTAACAGGTAAAACACCATCACAGCTTTATAAAGAACTTGAGCAAGAGTTCGGTGCGCCTATTTATAAACGTATTGATGCGCCAGCTAATGCAGAACAAAAATCACGTTTAAAAGCGTTATCAGCGGATGATGTAACTGCAAGTACCTTAGCGGGTGATGCCATTACGCAAAAACTAACCCATGCTCCTGGTAATAACGCTGCTATCGGCGGTTTAAAAGTTGTTACTGAAAACGGTTGGTTTGCTGCACGCCCATCTGGCACTGAAGACATCTATAAAATTTACCTTGAATCATTCAAAGGTGAAGAACATTTAGCATTATTAGAAAAAGAAGCGAAAAAGCTGGTTGATTCAGTAATTAGCTAATTCCTCTTTTACCTATTAAAACGGCTGAGTTTCTCAGCCGTTTTTGTATTCTACTCTCACGCATTTTTAGGATAGAACAATGAGCTATTCAACTCCTTCATATCTCGAACAATTAAAAAGTACTGGCGACTTTTTAACCCTGACTCGTAACAATGAATTTTCACTCGAACCTTGTGCATTTACCCTTGAAAACGGTACTGATGTCACTGTTCACGACACGGGTATCATTGAGTTTCAACCTGCGCAGCAGACAAACAAAGATATTGTACTTTCAAGTGCGGTACATGGTAACGAAACTGCGCCAATTGAAATCTGCGATCAATTAATCAAGTCAATCGTTACAGAACAACTTACCTTGCAGCAGCGTGTACTGTTTATTTATGGTAATCCTAAATCTATTAATATCGGTAAGCGTTTTGTAGATGAAAACTTAAACCGTTTGTTTAATGGTCATCATACTGTAGAAGGCATTGCTTCAAACCCTGAGCGAGTTCGTGCAAAGCTACTTGAAGACGTGGTTACTGATTTCTTTGCTAGAGGCAACCAGGACAGTGAGCGTTTTCATTATGATCTTCACACAGCAATTCGTGGCTCTAAAAATGAAAAGTTTGCAGTCTATCCTTTCTTACATGGTAAACCGTGGAAAAAATCACAACTGCAATTTTTACTTAGCTGTGGCGTAAACACGGTACTAATGATGAAATCAGCGGCAACTACCTTCAGTTACTACTCGTCGTTTGTACATGGAGCTGACTCATTTACGGTAGAACTTGGCCAAGTAAAACCATTTGGCGAAAACGACATGTCGCGATTTGAGAAAACCAAACAAACCTTAATTGCATTAATTAGTCAAAAATATGTTGAATATAAAGAATTCAATGCAGAAGATTTCGAGTTGTTTTCTGTATATAGAACAATAAACCGTACTTGCGAAGACTTTAGTTTTCCATTTGCTGATGATGTGGAAAATTTCACCGGTTTCGCAAAGGGCGAATTAATGGCAACTGATGGTCAGACCAGATATGAAGCGGAAGTAGACGGTGAAGCTATTATCTTCCCAAACGCTGATGTAGCCTTAGGTCAGCGCGCTTTGCTTACCGTTATTCCAATGCAAGTTGATAGCAACTTTATTTAAAATCTCTGCATTAACACCCATCTAAATTTAGTTAACTATATGATTGTAAGGAATTTATCTTGTTGTATAGTTAACTTTCCATGCGTTTTTAGCCATTTGTCATCTATTCGTCTATGATTAGTTGAATAACAACTTACGTTAACGTAAAGTGACGGCAGTTTAATTTAATTAGATTGAATATTGCGCAAACTTTATCCTTACAGCTCATGCTGATAAAAATATAATTAAGGGCAGTAGCGTAGGTTTCTGACAACGAAAGAAGGTAGGTTATGAGTAATCCAAATAACGTATCGCTAAGCATTAATCATGAACTGTCATTTATTGATGGTCACGCATTAACGATCCCTACATTAAGTATTCTTAATGAGGAAGGCGACATCTACGAAGGTGCAACCGCACCTGATATCGACAAAGCAACGGCAATCCGTCTATATGAAACAATGCGTTTTATTAGGGCACTTGATGAGCGTATGCAAGCAGCACAGCGTCAAGGCCGTGTTAGCTTTTATATGCAATGTCTAGGCGAAGAAGCGGCTGTAACAGCATCAGCTGCTGCGCTTGATCAAAACGATATGATCATGGCCCAATACCGTGAGCAAGCAGCTTTACGTTATCGTGGTTTTAGCCTTGACCAATTCATGAATCAAATGTTCTCAAATGAAAAAGATTTGGGTAAAGGTCGCCAAATGCCAATTCACTATGGCTCACGCGAACTTAACTACATGACTATTTCATCACCGCTTGGTACACAAATTCCACAAGCAACAGGTTATGCATATGGTCAAAAAGTTCGTCATATTGATGCCCAAACCGGTGAGTTAAACAGCACTATTGATAACATCACTATTTGTTACTTTGGTGAAGGCGCTGCGTCTGAAGGTGATTTCCATGCTGGTTTAAATATGGCCGCAGTTCATGAAGCACCGGTAATTTTCTTTGCTCGTAACAATGGTTATGCGATTTCTACACCTGCTGATGAGCAATTTAAAGGTGATGGTATTGCATCACGTGGTGTTGGCTATGGCATTAAAACAATTCGTGTTGATGGTGCTGATGCACTTGCTGTTTATGCAGCAACTAAAAAAGCCCGTGAAATTGCAACGACTAAAGGTGAACCTGTTTTAATTGAATCGATTGCCTATCGTCTTGGCGCTCACTCAACCAGTGACGACCCTAGTGGCTATCGTACAAAAGATGAAGAAGCAAAACATAAAGGCTGTCCAATCGAGCGTTTCCGTAAGTGGTTATTAAAACAAGGTTGGTTAGATGAAGCGCAAGACGCAAAAGACAAAGAAACAATTCGTGAAGAAATTTTAGCGGCTCTTAAACGCGCTGAAAAAGTAGCAAAACCATCATTAGAAGACCTTATTTCTGATGTGTATGATAAGCCAATCCCATCACTGCAAAAACAATATGAAGAACTAAAAGAGCACATTTTGCAGCATCCTGATGCTTATCCAACAACTGCAGGGAGATTAAAGTAATGGCTAAAATGAATATGCTTCATGCAATTAACTCTGCCCTTGATATCACCATGGCAGAGCATCCAAATGCATGTATTTTCGGTGAAGATGTTGGTTATTTTGGTGGTGTATTCCGTGCTACATCTGGCTTACAAGAAAAATATGGTAAGCATCGTGTGTTCAATACTCCGTTAACTGAGCAAGGTATTTTAGGTTTTGCTAATGGTTTAGCGGCGTTCGGTGCACCTGCTTTAGCTGAAATTCAATTTGCTGATTATATTTTCCCTGCATTTGACCAAATCGTGAATGAATCAGCTAAATTCCGTTACCGTAGTGGTAATGAATTTAATGTTGGCAATCTAACAATCCGTACACCATACGGTGGTGGTATTGCAGGTGGTTTATATCACTCACAATCACCAGAAGCTTATTTTGCTCACACACCGGGTTTAAAGTTAGTTGTGCCACGTAACCCATATCAAGCAAAAGGTTTGCTTCGTGCATCAATTAAAGATGATAACCCTGTTATTTTCTTTGAGCCGAAACGTTTATACCGTGCATCAACAGGTGAAGTGCCAGAAGAAGATTACAGCATCGAGCTTGGTAAAGCTGAAATCGTGCAAGAAGGCACTGATGTCACTGTACTTGCTTGGGGTGCTCAGATGGAAATCATCGAAGACGCCGCTAAAAAAGCTGCAGAGCAAGGTATTAGCTGTGAAGTGATCGACTTACGTACCATTTTACCATGGGATGTTGAGACCATTGCTAAATCAGTGACTAAAACAGGTCGTTTAGTGGTAAGCCACGAGGCACCAATCACGAATGGTTTTGGTGCAGAGATCGTTGCAACAATTCAACAAGAGTGTTTCTTACACCTTGAATCGCCAATTACTCGCGTGTGTGGTTTAGATACGCCATACCCATTAGCACTTGAAAAAGAATATGTGCCGGATGCACTTAAAGTGCTTGCTGCGATCAAGCAATCAGTAGAGTTTTAGGAGTCAGTATGTCTAAAGATTTTATCTTGCCAGATATCGGCGAAGGCATCGTAGAGTGTGAAATTGTTGAATGGTTAGTTGCAGAAGGCGATTCTGTAAAAGAAGACCAGCCTATTTGTGATGTTATGACCGACAAGGCGCTTGTGCAAATTCCTGCTGTTCATGATGGTGTGATCAGTAAGCTCTATTATGCAAAAGGGGATATTGCGAAAGTACATGCACCATTATTTGCAATGGATGTTGATGGCGAAGCACCAACACAAAGTGAAGTAGTTCAAGCTCCTGCAGCAACTGAAGCATCATCTGAGGCGGCTGAGCACTTAGAAGATTTCATATTACCCGATATCGGTGAAGGGATCGTTGAATGTGAAATCGTTGAGTGGTTAGTCAGTGAAGGCGATGAAATCGTAGAAGACCAAGCTGTGTGTGATGTAATGACAGACAAAGCATTGGTGCAAATTCCGGCTAAATACACAGGTAAAGTTGAAAAGCTTTATTATCAAAAGGGTGATATTGCAGCGGTTCACAGCCCATTATTCCAAATGAGCATTGCCGGCCAAAGTGCAGAGCCAGATGTAAGTTCTGCGGTAGTTAAAGCACAAACAAATGCAGCAACTAAACCAGCACAGAAACCTGCGGCTTCAGCAAGTGAAACTAAACAACTTAATAAGAAAGCGGTTGCTTCACCTGCTGTGCGTCGTAAAGCCCGCGAACTTGATGTTGATTTAACGCAAGTACCAGGCTCTGGTAAAAACGGCCGTATTTATAAACAAGATATCGAAGATTTCTTGAATGAAACACCAAGCCAAGCAGCATCACAACAAGCTTCGCCAAAAGCGGCAGAGCCTGTATCAACGGTGGTGTCTTCTGGTGGCAGTCGCGTAGAGCCTATTAAAGGCATTAAAGCGGCAATGGCTAAGCAAATGGTTGCTTCAGTTTCGACAATTCCTCACTTTACTTTCTGTGATGAAATTGACCTCACTAAACTGATTGCAATGCGCAGTGAGCTTAAAGAGCAGTATAAGCAGCAGGGCGTTAAGCTCACTATGATGCCGTTCTTTATCAAAGCACTGTCGTTAGCGATCAAGCAATTCCCAGTACTAAACTCGCAAGTAAATGATGATTGCAGCGAGCTAACTTACTTTGACGATCATAACATCGGTATGGCGGTTGATTCTAAGATTGGTTTACTGGTACCAAACATTAAATCATGTCAGTCAAAGAGTATCGTCGATGTTGCAAACGAAGTGACCCGCTTAACTGAAGCAGCACGTGATGGTCGTGTTTCACCGGATGATTTGAAAGGCGGCACTATTAGCATTTCTAACATCGGTGCGATTGGCGGCACAATTGCAACCCCGATCATCAATAAACCTGAGGTAGCGATTGTTGCTTTAGGTAAACTGCAGCATTTACCTCGCTTTGATGCACAAGGTAATGTGATTTCAGCAGCAATTATGCAAGTAAGCTGGTCTGGTGACCACCGGGTGATTGATGGCGGAACAATTGCCCGCTTCAATAACTTATGGAAGTCTTACTTAGAAGACCCTGCAAAAATGATGATGGCGATGAGCTAGCATTAGTAAGCATTAAAAAACCAGCCTCGGCTGGTTTTTTTAATTGTAAATTTTATATTTGCTATTTACCGTAAAAATACAACCCATAACCGAGTAACAGCGCTGGAATTGTTGAATACACCGTCGCGATTAAGGCCGCTTTTGGTGCTAATGCGATAGCTGGGAATAGGGCATCGCCGTCATTTGAAATTGCATTAGCTGCCATCGCACTAAATGGAATAATACCTTGAATATAAAGTGTCATCACGACGATTTGTGGCCCGCAGCCGGGTAATAAGCCAATAGCAACAGCCACCAGCGGTGCAAGATAAGCATACTCAGAAAACCACGCTGTTAAATCAACACCAACTAGGTTAACGAGAATTTCAAACAGCATAAAACTGGCAACAACCCAGGCCGTAACAAAGTGCGTGTCCATTAACACTTTCGTGAGTTTTGAAGGAGGTGTGCAAGGTGCTTCTTCACTGGTTACTTGCTTATAACTGCTGCCTTTTGAAGACAGTGCCCACACAACTACAGTGAACAGGGCCATGATTGAGCCAAATACAGTAATGCCCTCATTAATACCACTGCCAAATACACTTAAGTCGGTATTGGTGGCGATAACAAAAGCAACAATCAAGCTCGGTACTAAAGCAAATTTCCATACTGGTCGGCTAAACTTTAACGCTTTTGGTTGGCATTGTGGCTGCTCGTTGTATTCGCTAGCCTCATCAGGCTGAAATTTATCTGGGCTATGAAATGTATTAACTAATTGACCACTAATAACGCCTACAGCAACACCTATTAACATCATTAATAAGCCATCAAGCGGACGGGTTGCTAACAGTAAAAAGGCGGCATCACCCATGGTTGCGGTTAAGACAGCAACAACAGAGCCAAAGCTAGCCTGCTTTTTAGTAAATTGGGTTACCACAATAATGGCACCCCCACAGCCAGGTAAAGCACCTAAAATTGAGGCAAAACTCACCTCTAGAATGCCTGATTTAGCGCGTAGATAGCTCAGCTGTAACTGAGGAAGTTTATCAATAAGGTAGTAATAGATTAATAAGGTGGCTGCAACAAATACAGATACTTGAAAAAAAGCATCACTTAGCGCTTGTAGGGTGAATTCTCGGCTTGCAGGTACCGCCAAAGAAATTAGTAATAAAAGGGGTAAAAATAAGCGTTTATTGTCCGTAATGTAACACCTCGCTTTGTTAGGAATAAACCTCGTTTGTGTTAGTGAGAGCATACAGTGCAACCTTAAAATTAATCAGGTTACACTGTAGTACGATTTTAAATGAAAATCAATCTCATTTGTATCTATTTGCGTTGGAACTCAGAAGTGGCATTCCAGGTCGGCCATTCTTTTCGTTCTGAGATATCAAAACCTACTTGATAGAATAACTGAAGGTCCTGAACGGCACCTGATAAATCCCATTCATCACGGTAACGGTCGCAAGGCTGATGATAACAACCACGAAGCACTAGGCTCATACGCTTACGGTAATTTGCCGTTTCTTCATCAAGGGCTTCACTACCACCACCGGCATACATTGCTGGTACACCCATGTTTGCAAATGCAAAGTGATCAGAGCGGTAGTAACCACCTGAAGACGGTTTAGGGTCGCCAGATACTGTACGGCCTTGCGCTTTTGCAGCTGTTTCTAGTAGGTTATCCATTTCAGATTTGCCAATACCAACAACACTGATGTCTTTTACTTTACCTAATAGGTTTAAGCTATCCATATTGATGTTTGCAACCGTTTGTGATGCTGGGATCACTGGGTTTGCAGCATAATATTTCGAGCCAAGTAAACCTTGTTCTTCAGCAGTAACGGCTAAGAAAGTCATTGAACGGCTAGGGTGCTCAGGTAGGGTCGCGAATGCTTCAGCAACTTCTATTAAGCCAGCAGTACCCGTTGCATTATCGTGGGCGCCATTATAGATTTGGTCGCCTTTGCGGGTTTTATCAGTACCAAGGTGATCCCAGTGAGCTGAATAAATGATGTGCTCATCAGGCTTTTCGCTACCCGGTAACGTCGCGATAAAGTTATACGAAATTGATTTTTTAATTGTGTTATTTACTTCAACACTTGCAGTTAGGTCGCCCATATCAACATGGTAAGCGCCTTTTGCCGCATTCGCTTTCATGGTATCGAAATCTAAGCCTGCTTTTGTGAAAAGCTCTTTAGCAACATCAGTTGTTACCCAGCCTTCGACAGCAACACGGTCCATGTTGTTATTTTCTTTTTGGAAACCAAATTGCTCACCGCTCCAAGAGTTTTCAACAACTGACCATGGGTAAGAAGCCGGTGCTGTTTCGTGGATGATAATCGCACCTGCTGCACCTTGACGGCTTGCTTCTTCATATTTGTATGTCCAACGACCGTAATAGGTCATGGCATCGCCCGTGAATAAATCAGGGTTTTTCGTCGCAAAACCAGGATCGTTTACCAGCATAACAACGGTTTTGCCTTTAACATCTAGGCCTTCGTAGTCGTTCCAGTTGTACTCTGGTGCATTAACACCGTAACCAACGAATACTAATTCAGAATCTTTAATGCTTTGCTTAGCACTAATACGGCTACTACCCATTACCATATCTTTTTTGTATTGGTAATCTTTGCCGCCAATGGTAAGTACCATGTCTGAATCAGCTTCTAATGAAACAAGCGGTACTTCTTGTAAGAAGCTATCACCGTTACCCGGCTCAAAACCCAATGCTTTAAATTGGTCGGTTAAATAGGCAAGCGTTAGCTCTTCACCTTTCGATGATGGTGCACGGCCACCGAACTCATCAGAGGCAAGCACTTTAATGTGTTCTGCTAGTTGCTCTGAGTTAATGCTTTGATAGGCTTTTTCGACATCACTTGATGTGATACTTGTTGAAGCACAGCCCGCAAGAATAGCACTTGCAAGGACTGTCATTGGAAAATAGCGTTTCATAATAGCTCTTTTTTTGTTTTATGGTGACGTTAGTATATGAGGTTCTATTAATGAGAACCAGTTTTTACGGTAAACTACCCACAATACATCAATAAGTTAAAAAATAAGCAATGAAACGATTTACTGCTCCCGAGCAATGGTCAACGCAATACCTTACAACGGGTGCCTTTAGTGACCTAGTAACGCTATTTAATATTGATAAACTCTCAGATTGGCCATCTTGCCAGTGGTTTAATCAATATCTAAATGCGAAAACTACACAGGGCAAAGCCATAACCTTTGTTGAAGATGAAAAGTTTGCCGATGAAACCCGTTATTATGAGCAAATCATATTTGAAACAGGGCAAGTACCAACAAGACAACAAAATTGGCATGACCTTTTTGGTGGCTTTATTTGGTGTTTATTCCCAAAAACCAAAGCGCTGATTAATCATCAGCACATTGAAGAAATTAAACTGCATGGTCTAAAAGAGCGTAGTAAACACCGAAACGCACTGACCTTATTTGATGAATGCGGCGTGGTGCTGGCAATTACTGAACAAAGCTGGCAGCAGCAATTACGCGACCACCAATGGCAGCAAGCCTTTGTAGAACAGCGTGAACAGTGGGGTAAAAGCATTAGACCATTTATGTTTGGCCATGCTAACTACGAAATGCTCACACAGCCTTATATTGGTTTAACGGGGAAAGCATTATTTGTAATTGTTCCTGATGACATATTTTGTAAAGATTTAACCGAGCAATATGCGTATCTAGATCAACGTCTTTATGAGATGATTAAGCATGATGATTGTTTGCGTGATAACAAAAATTTATCACCCTTACCCTTGTTAGGCGTACCGGGATGGTGGACTGACAATGAAAATCCAGAATTTTACAGTAACACTGATTACTTTAGACCGAAACGAAGGAAACGCACATGATTGAAGTGGCAGGGCTTAAAAAGAAGTTTAAGCTAACAAAAGATCATAAAAAAAATAAAACGGACAACGTAGACCCCCGTGAAGATAAAGAGTTTTTTCATTCTGTAAGAGACGTCAGCTTTCAATGTAACAAAGGTGAAGTACTCGGGTTACTCGGCCCAAATGGTGCCGGTAAAACAACCACCCTTAGAATGATTTCAACAGCCTTAAAACCAGATGAAGGTAGCATTACCATCTCTGGTCACGATATCGTTAAAAAGCCATTAGTTGGCCGCAAATCAATTGGATTTCTGTCAGGTAGTACTGGCTTATATGGGCGTTTAACAGTAAAAGAAAACGTTGAATACTTTGCCCGTTTACATGGCATGAGTAAAAAAGCGGTCGCCGCTCGTTGTGATGAGCTATTCACCTTACTTGATATGCACAGCTTTATTGATAAACGCGCCGAAAACCTTTCAACAGGTATGAAGCAAAAAGCCAATATTGCCCGTGCTGTTGTTCATCATCCTGATGTGGTTATTCTTGATGAGCCGACAACTGGTTTAGATATTATGACTACGCAAACCGTCATTAACTTTATTCGCGGCCTTAAAGAGCAGGGCACACCAGTTATTTTCTCAACGCACCATTTAGATGAAGTTGCCTTACTGTGTGACCGTGTTGCAGTGATAAACCAAGGAATTAGTTGCTTTGATGGCACCTTAGATGAGTTTAAACAAACAGGTCAAAGTGAAGAATTAAACCAAGCGTTTATGAATATTTTAACGGAGAGCCGTAATGTTTGAAGTATTTAAAAAGGAATTAAAAGAGCTATTACGTGACCGTAAAACATTGATTTTCGTTGTTGCACTACCGGTTGCTATCTTCCCACTGTTATTTGCTGTTATGGCCTTTATTAGTTCACAAGCGGCGTTAGAGGCAGAACAAGAGGTCCATACTTACGCTATTATCAATGGTAATTACGCGCAAGATTTTACAGATAAAGTGTTTTACCATAAGAGCTTTGCTTTATATAAAGGTGATGAAACCTTTAATACGGTAGAAGATCTCACTAAAGCGGTAAAAGCAGGTACCATAGACATGGGTATCTATTTACCGTCAGACGCTAAGCAAACGTTAGATGATGCAAAGCAAAGTGAATGGCAAGTTGTGTATAACGACGCAAAAGCAATTAACTTCCTATTTGACCGTGTAAAAGAACTGGCAAAAGAATATGGCGATACGCTGCGTACAAACAAACTATTAAGCTTTGGTGTATCAGAAGAGCAGCAAGCCGCTATTATCGAGCCTATTAAAGTGGTGAAGGTCGACACTGCAGATAAACGTGAAAATCTGGGGGAGAAAATTGGTGGGTTTATTCCTTATCTACTTATTCCTCTGGTATTGATGGGCGCAACGTACCCGGCGATTGATTTAGGAGCTGGTGAAAAAGAGCGTGGTACGCTCGAAACCTTGTTACTTACACCAATCACCCGTACACAGCTGGTGTTAGGTAAGTTTGTAACCTTACTTGCTTCTTCTATTGCAACAACCACCATTACCGTACTCAGTATGGGTGTGTGGATATCAGTGGCCATTGCATTTGTAGATTTAGCCGTTGTTAAAAACGCATTTAGCTCTTTAACTGTATTAGATTTAGGGCTAATTTTTGTGCTGTTATTACCTATTGCTGCAATCTTCTCATCATTAGCGTTGGCTATTTCTATCTATGCGCGAACCTTTAAAGAAGCACAAAACTACATGGCACCACTTAGCATGGGTGTAATTTTTCCAATTATGGTTGCCTTAATGCCTAATGTTGAGCTTACGAGCAAAACAGCATTTATTCCTGTGACAAATGTAGCTCTGGCAATCAAAGAAATCATTAAAGGTACAGTTGATTACACACTCGTGGGTTTAATTTTCTTAGCGACAGTCATTGTGGCAGGTGCATTACTTGCGTTTTGTGTTAAATGGTTCAATAAAGAAGATGTACTATTTAGATAGTAAATTACAATAAATTTAAGCCCCGAGTAGGGGCTTTTTACGTTTAGGTCTAGGCTGCATCTTGGTTTTTATCATAAGCAGTCTTTGGTGTAAGTTTGCTAATGTCTGCCGAGTGAATCACTTTTTTAGTTTCACTCCAGTGCAATAACTCTATACGCCCAGAGCTGTTCTCTACTAATGCAGTGCAGCTCTCAATCCAGTCGCCATCATTGCAATACAAAATTCCATCAACCACTTTAACGGCTGGGTGATGAATATGCCCACAAATGATGCCATCGACGGCTTGTTTTTTTGCTTCGTGGATGGCCGCTTTTTCAAATGCGTCAATTGCTTCACGTGCTTTATGCACTCGCGCTTTTATCCAAGAGGCCAATGACCAATAATTACCGCCAAATAAACGGCGAATGCGATTAGTCCAGCGATTTAAAAAAAGTAAAAAGTCGTATCCTGCATCGCCCGCAATACTGATTAATTTGTTGTAGCGGGTTGCTGAATCAAAATCGTCGCCATGCAACAGTAAAAACCGTTTGTTGGCTTTTGTGGTATGGATATATTGTTTATGTACTTCAATACCGAATAATGAATCATTGGCATAATGGCGAAAGGTTTCGTCGTGGTTACCCGGTATATAGATAACTCGTGTGCCATCTTTCGCTTTTTGTTGGATAAGCGCTAATACATCATAATGACTAGGGTGCCAAAAGAACTGTCGTTTCATCGACCATAAATCGACAATATCACCGACCAAATACAGAACATCGCATTCAATCGCATTTAAAAAGTCTAGTAAATACTGCGCTTGGCAGTCTTTATAACCTAAGTGAACGTCGGAAATCCAAACGGCAGGATAGTGGGTTTTACTACTGCAAGTGGTGTTATTCATGGCATTTACTCATGGTGTAATAAAGTAAATGCTAGGCAGAATCAATGACAGTTAAAAGACGCTTTAGCGAAACATCTATGACAATTAATAAAACAAAAAAACCGCCGAAGCGGTTTTTTAAATTTTGTTGAGAAGACTTAATCAGCCTTTAACAAGTGCGGCAATTTCAGAAGCGGCACTATCTAAATCAAGCATTAGCTTTTCGCCAGTACGACGGTTTTTAAGCTCAACCTTGTTTTCATCAAGGTTACGCTCACCAATTACTAATGTGAAAGGCACACCTAGTAATTCCATATCGTTAAACATAACACCTGGGCGCTCTTTACGGTCATCAAACAACACATCTAAACCGGCATCTTTCAAGCCTTTGTAAAGGTTATCAGCAATATCAGGAATACGATGAGACTTATGCATGTTCATTGGCACAATCGCTAAATCAAATGGTGCGATAGGTTGCGGCCATTTAATACCGTATTGGTCATTGTTTTGCTCAATAGCGGCAGCTACGATACGTGATACACCAATACCGTAACAACCCATTGTCATTACTTGGTTTTTACCTGTTTCACTTAATACGCCAGCTTTCATTGCTTCTGAGTATTTAGTACCAAGTTGGAAAATATGACCTACTTCAATGCCACGTTTGATTTGCAGTGAACCTTGACCACATGGGCTTGGGTCGCCTTCAACGATATTACGGATATCAGCCACTTCGTAGTTTTCTACATCGCGATCCCAGTTGATACCGCTGAAATGTTCACCATCTTTATTAGCACCTGCTACAAAGTCAGCCAAAACGTTAGCTGTGCGATCAACAATAATTGGCATTGATAGACCAACAGGGCCTAATGAACCTGGTTTTGCGCCAATAGCAGCAACGATGTCTTCTTCTTTTGCCATTTCAAGCGGTGAGTCTACAAGTGGATGCTTCTCAGCTTTTAACTCGTTTAATTCATGGTCGCCACGTAATACAAGAGCAACTAAACCACGTTGTTCGTTTTCATCTGGTGCGCCATACACGATTAATGTTTTCACGCCGCGATGAGGTTTAACACCATAGTGCTCTTTAAGCTCAGCAATAGATTTTGCATCAGGCGTTGGGAACGCTTTTAACTCTTTACTTGCTGCTGGGCGCTCTTCAGTCGGTGCTAATGCTTCTGCTTTTTCGATATTTGCAGCGTAATCACTTGCATCACTAAATGCGATTGCATCTTCGCCTGATTCTGCAAGTACATGGAACTCATGTGAAACGCTACCACCGATAGAGCCGGTATCCGCGATAACAGGGCGGTAATCAAGACCAAGGCGCTCGAAGATGTTGCAGTATGCTTTGTGCATTACTTGGTATGTTTTCTCTAAACACTCATCACTTAAGTGAAAAGAGTACGCATCTTTCATGGTAAATTCACGGGCACGCATCACACCAAAACGAGGGCGAACTTCGTCACGAACTTTTGTTTGTACTTGGTAAAGAGTAAGCGGTAATTGCTTATAAGAGCTCACTTCTTTACGTACAAAATCTGTGATCACTTCTTCGTGTGTTGGGCCAAGTGCAAATGGGCGGTTGTGACGGTCATTAATACGCAGTAATTCAGGGCCGAATTGCTCCCAACGACCAGACTCTTCCCAAAGATCAGCTGGTTGAATAATAGGCATTAACATTTCGATAGCGCCTGCTTTATCCATTTCTTCACGTACGATGTTTTCTACTTTTTTAAGTACGCGTAGACCAGAGGGCAACCATGTATACAAACCCGACGCAACGCGGCGGATCATGCCTGCTCGTAGCATTAATTGATGAGAAACAATTTCTGCATCAGACGGAGTTTCTTTAAGTGTTGCGAGTATATATTGACTGGTACGCATCTCTATTCCAAGTAGTGTTAAAATTATTATCGTTTACTCAAGACGTTTGAGTAATAACAAGGCGCTAAGTTTACCAGTGGAAGCACTGACACTAAAGCGCTATATGCTAAAAACTAGCATTTTTCAATGCAGGTCACTGTATTATGATTGTCCTGAACATGCCACCTAATATTAAAATCATATAAGGTCATGCCGTAGCTTTGTTCTGAGTCACGTTGCTTTTTATAAGCTGGGCGAGGATCTTGCTTTAATACATTGCTTATAAACGCTTTTAATTCAGGTTGTTCGGTCTGTTTTTCGATAAACGCAAGGGCTTCTTCGCTAAACTCAACGCTCATATCGGTTTCTGGTCGGGTATCGGCAAAGCCTGCGGTGGCATCGGTCATTGCGTCTGAGTAGGGCAAATATGGCTTAATGTCTAAAATAGGTGTGCCATCGAGTAAATCGATACCTGAAAGCAATAAGCTTAACTGACCATTTTTATATTCAATGCCTTCAAGTTTTACAGCACTCATGCCTATAGCATTTGGGCGAAAGGTTGCACGTGTTGCAAATACACCTTTACGTTCATTACCGCCTAGGCGAGGGGGTCTCACCATTGCTGAGTAACCTTTATCTGCGGTTTCATGAAATCTAAATAACAGCCAAATATGGCTAAATTCATCGAGGCCGCGTACAAACTCTTCACGATTAAAATCGCTGCTGAATACCAGCTTTGCTTTAGCCTCAGGAACCAAACGAGGTTGGCGAGGTATGGCAAACTTTTGTTTATAAGGAGATTGAATATGGCCGACGGCAGTTAATTGGTATTCGCTCATTGTGCATTGTCGTTAAGAAAATCTGCCGACATTTTATATATATACCCAAACCATCTCAAGATGCGAGTTTCAGTTGGAATTAAAAGCGATTTAGGCAAGGCATTGATTGCAAGTAATAGTGGTTCTATTGTTAAAATCAATAACGCAGTATAAATCGCTTTTAAACCAACCCTTCGGGCGCTTCACAGGCACTTA